>NZ_JAVQNR010000042.1:0-50967 GCF_031799005.1 Acinetobacter sp. V102_4
TCGATATTTTTAAAACTTATTCTCAAAACCAACTTCTCATCAAATCTATCACTTAAAGCAACCAACTCAATTCCAAGTAACTGTTTTTCAACAAGTTTCTATCTGCATCACCGCCGATGGATGTGCATTATAGAGGATTAACAACCCTTTGCAAGAGGTATTTCAGCCTTTTTCTTTTGAGTGCCGATTTTTTCTACTATTTTGTGAAAAAAGTGATATATATGCCTTTTTTTTAGGCATTTTTACTGCTTTTTCTTAATTCTTATATTCAGAAATGTAGGTTATCGTGAGTTTTATATGTCTTCTATAGAGCTTAGAGGCATATATAGCTTCTTCTATTCCAAAGAAATAATAGAGCAAATACTCTACCCCACTCTATATTTCTTCTTATTTTTAATTTACTTCTTTTATTATTACTGAATTACTGATCTTTAGATTGTTCCACGTGGAACGCTGAATTGTTTTTATGATCCTTAAATAAAAAAAGCAGGATTATTCCTGCTTTTTATCACTACACAACTTTCTTAGTCAGTGAACGTTATACGAGCAATTGCTTTCTTACCTGACTGAATAATGAAAGTACCGTTTTCTTTTACAGAGTAACTTGCATTAACAGCATTCCAGTCAACTTTTACTGCTCCGCGAGCTACAGCATCTTTTGCAGCTGCTGCATTCGGATTTAGGCCAGCTAAACGTAGAATCGTTGCAATAAAGATTTCTCCACCAAACTCACCACGTGAAATAGTCACTTCTGGTGTGTCTTCGGGTACTTCACCTTCTGTAATAAGGTTACCAGCACTTTTATGTGCATTAGCTGCAGCTTCTGCATCGTGGAAACGTTCAACCAGTTCAAGTGCAAGAATACGTTTTACTTCTTGCGGATTACGACCAGCAGCAATTTCATCTAATAAAGTTTTGATCTCATCTAGAGATTTAAAGCTGAGTAAATCGAAATAGCGTTCGATTAAAGAGTCTGGCATTGATAAAACTTTTTGGTACATTGCACCTGGTGTATCAAATACACCAATGTAGTTACCCAAAGATTTAGACATTTTATTTACGCCATCTAAACCTTCTAGAATCGGTACAGTGATACACACTTGTGATTCTTGGCCATAACGACTTTGTAAAGTACGACCCATAAGTAAGTTAAAGGTCTGGTCTGTACCACCTAACTCTACATCAGCTTCAAGTGCAATTGAGTCATAGCCTTGAACTAAAGGATATAAAAACTCGTGGATTGCAATCGGCTGATGGTTGCTATAACGCTTAGTAAAGTCATCACGTTCTAACATGCGAGATACAGTTTGTTGGCTTGCCAACTGAATAAGGTCAGCAGCAGACTTTTGATTAAACCATTCTGAGTTAAAACGTACCTTTGTTTTATTTGGGTCTAATATTTTGAAAACTTGTTCTTGATAAGTTTTAGCGTTCGCTTCTACTTGTTCACGTGACAACGGCGGGCGTGTTGCGCTTTTGCCTGTCGGGTCACCAATCATGGCAGTATAGTCACCAATCAAGAAGGTTACTTCATGACCCAAATCTTGAAATGTTTTTAATTTATTAATAAGAACAGTATGTCCTAAATGTAAATCTGGTGCTGTAGGGTCAAAACCAGCTTTAATTTTAAGAGGACGGTTCTCTTTGAGCTTTTTCAGTAAATCTTCTTCTGAAATAATTTCGTGCGTGCCTCGTTGGATGAGGGCAAGCTGTTCTTCGGCGGGCAAGAAATTTGACATCACAAAACCTAAACACATCAGTTATTCAATTTGTGCGATATACTAACATTTTTTCAGCGTCTTGCAGGGGAAGTTGCATATGAGCGCAATCTATATCGGCGTAATGACTGGCACTAGTATGGATGGTGTGGATATTGTTGCGGCTTCATTTGAGCCACTACAGCTTCATGCCACTCTTACAGTTCCATTTGAACCCGAGTTACGTGATGAGCTTATGGCATTAACTTTACCTGATGACAATGAAATTGACCGCATGGGTAAAGCTGATGTTGCTCTGGCCCAAATGATTGGTCACGGGATTAATACTCTCATTGAAAAACATCAATTAGATCGTAGTCAAATTAAAGCGATTGGTTCGCATGGGCAGACAATTCGTCACCGTCCAGAACATGGGTTTACGCTACAAATTGGCGATCCCAATATCATTACCGAAATCACTCAAATTCCAGTTGTTTCAGATTTCCGTCGTAGAGATATGGCAGCAGGTGGTCAAGGTGCACCATTAGTGCCTGCTTTCCATCAAGCATTATTTCAACATCCAAGTATCCATCGTGTGATTTTAAATTTGGGTGGTATTGCTAATGTGAGTATGCTGCCTGCCAACAATGCAGACGGCGTATTTGGTTTTGATACGGGTCCTGCAAATATTTTGATGGATGCGTGGTGTCATCGTCATACAGGTCATCCATATGATGAAAATGGTGATTGGGCAGCTTATGGGCACCCTATCCGCTCTTTACTCGATCGCCTTCATGCACATGAATATTTTTCTAAAGAACCACCGAAAAGTACGGGACGTGAAGATTTCAATATTGACTGGTTGGATGATCAGTTAATCGATTGGCGAAACGATTTAACTTATGATGAGTTAGAAGACACACCTGAAAACGTCCAAGCCACCTTATTAAAGCTTACTGTGCGTGCTATTCAGAAAGCGATTTATCGCTCAGAGATGGAAACAGGTGAAGTATATGTTTGTGGTGGTGGTGCTTATAACTCTTATTTATTAGAACAATTACGCTGGCGTTTACGTAAGCATAATTGGTCAGTTCAACCTACAGATGTTTTAGGACTCTCCCCTACTTGGGTCGAGGCTACAGCATTTGCATGGTTAGCAATGCGTTTTATGAATGGTTTAAGTGGTAATTTGCCAGCAGTAACAGGTGCTTCAGATTTCAGAATTCTAGGGACTATCACGGCGGTATAAAGCTACATATCGATTTGATTGGTCAGATTCGACCTCATAGCACATTTACTGACCCGAAATGCTGTTATTTAAATGAGCATAAAAACTCATGATAAGTGCCAACAAAAATAATTTGAGGCACTGTCATCATGGATCTGACCAAACGTATCCATCAGTACACGCGTGGCGACTGGACATTCGATGTGATTGATTCAGGCCCTATTGATGGCCCACTTGTTGTTTTATTGCATGGTTTTCCCGAAACTGCTCATAGTTGGGAGCAAACCTCGGAATTATTGCATCAGCATCAATTTAGAACACTTGCAATTCATCAACGGGGTTATAGCTTCAATGCTAGACCTCAAAGCCGATTTCAATATTCATTGAGTGAACTGGTAGAAGACGTTGCAATTTTTATTAAGCAACTCGGTCAACCAGTCTATTTAATAGGGCACGATTGGGGTTCTGCGATCGCTTCGGGTGTTGCAATGAAGTATCCACAATATATTCAACATCTCACTTTAGTTTCTGTACCACATCAAGCTGCTTTTTTAAAAGCTTGTTTAAGCAGTAGACAACTTTTTAAATCTTATTATTTTGCAATTTTTCAGCTACCGATTCTGCCCGAACTTTTGTTTAAAAAGATACCTAAATTAGGTCGTAAATTTCTTAAGTCATCAGGTATGACTGAGCAACAAATTGCGATATTCGAGGCTGAGTTTATAAAGGAAAATAGATTATCTACGGCGTTGAATTGGTATCGTGGCTTTTTTTGGGACAAGCCTCAAAATCCGTTTAAAGCAATAGATGTTCCTACTCTTTTTATTTGGGGTAAACATGATATTGCTGTTACAGAAAAAAGTGCCAAGTTAAATTCAAGTTATTTTAAAAATAGTTATCGTGCAGTTTTTATGGATGCTTGTCATTGGATTCCATATCAGAATGCACCCGAACTTGTGCAATACTTTTTAGAGTCTATCCGTGAAAAGTAATGATCTGATCAATAAAAAAACCTCTCAACATAGAGAGGTTTTTAAATTTTAAAATTCTTTTTAAATCGAGAATGAAGAACCACAACCGCATGTTGTTGTTGCATTCGGGTTTTGAATGATAAAACGTGAACCTTCAAGGCCTTCTACATAATCAACCACTGAGCCAATTAAATACTGATAGCTGAGTGAATCAACAAGCATTTTTACATCGCCATTAACAAATTCTGCATCATCTTCATTTACGCTTTCAGCAAAATTAAAGCCATATGAAAACCCTGAACACCCGCCTCCCGTTACATATACACGTAACATGAGATCGTCATTCCCTTCACTATCACGGAGTTGGCGTACCTTATTGGCAGCATTATCTGTCAAAACTAGAGCTTGGGCATTCATGATGATTGTTCCTCGGATTTTGCTGTGCCTTTCAAAATAAAAAAGACCCTATATTGAGTATAGCATAATCAATATAGGGTCTGTCTTCGAAGTTTAAAGCGAATCTTGAGTATTTTTATCAAGATTATTTGTAATTCTCGTCTTGCAAGCCACATTCGAAGTTTTTAGCATCTTGCTTACAGCGGAATTGCCATAATAGTTTCATCATACGTTTATCGTACACACCACGTTGTGTAAGGCTAATTCGTGACTCACGCATGAGCTTTTGATAACCCGGTTTATCTGCTGGTGGAACATCCATCCAATATTTTTGTGGAATATCAGCTTTCATTTTACCCAAGATCGTAAAGGCACGTGGTAACTGACCCGAAACCCACTCTCTAGATTTCTGACCAAAACCTGCTGGGAACTTATCAGGACGGATAATAATATTTCCTGTCACCTGTAAGATCGGATAGTTTACGATCGCCCCTTTTGTTCCTAAACCTTTTTGTAATTCCAAAGGTTTAAAGGCCGCCGCTGGCGCACCAATAATGTCTACCTGATGGTTATTAAATTTAGCACCGAAATTCGTTATATCGGCACTAACAGCTTGCGCGCCTACCTGCTGAACCATAATTTTTTGAGCTTCATCATAGTCAAGAACTGCAATTTTTTTACCTGCTGCTTTCGCTACTGTATTGATGCTGCGATCATTTACTAAAAGATAAGCATCGCCAACTGGAATAACACCTACAACCTCATAGCGGCCGTTAACCATATATTTACTAAAAGTCGGACTCGCTAAACCTTGCATTACTTTTACAGCAAGCTTGAGGTCAGGAATGGCACCAATTGCGTCTAATGACCCTGTAAACGAGTTAAATTGACGACCACGCATGCCTGACACACTGATGCCATCACATTTGCCTGCTTTAAAGTCTTCGGCAATAACGGCTTCATTCTGGTTTACTTTCAGTTCGATATCAGCTCCCCAGGTTTTAGCGGCAAGTTGATAATCCTTCATCAGCGCATAGACATCACCATTTTTACCAACGAAGTCAAAAACACATACTGTTTGTTTAGCCTGAGCTGCAAAAGAAACTGTGGTAAGTCCCATCGCAAGTAATAGCATTTTGGAAAATTGCATATTCTTTTTCCTTTCCTTGTGGAGTTTTTTGTTTTTCGATACCAAGAAATTTCACACCGAAATGGTATGAGTCGGATAGGCTTCATATAAAAAATCATGTTGAAGATATTTTTACGGATCCATTTTGCTTTTATGATTTTATTTCCATCAAAAATAGATAGTCGTCTATCTATTAGCAATTATTTTAATCACAGAAGTCCTTGATCCATTTTTATACCTTCATGTTTCCTTATGAAGTTTTTATCTAAATTTAGCTTAACGTCTTTCTAGTTATCCACAATGGCAGAATTGACAGCATATACAAAACAAAAAGCCTAGAACTAAGTCTAGGCTTTCTGAGAAAAATTAAGATTATTCACCAGGCATTGAACATTCAAAGTTAGCCTTGTCTACAGAACAACGCGCTTTTTTCAATACAGACATCATACCTGCATCGTAAACACCGCGTTTAGTTAAGTCCATACGGCCATCACGCAACATTTTTTGATATTTAAGTTTGTCTTCTGCACTTAAATTCATTTTGTATTTGCCAGGAATCTGAGCTTCTAAACGGTTGATCATTGCAAAGTTCTTAGGCAACTGTTTAACAAACCAGTCACGAGATTTTTGACCAAAACCAGCTGGGAATTTATCAGAACGTAATACTAGATCAGCTGTAACGTGTAATACAGGGAAGTTCCACATTACACCGTTTGCACCCAAACCTTTATTTAATTCTAATGGTTTGTAAGCATAAGCAGGCGCACCTACCATATCTACTTGGCCATTATTAAATTTCGCAGCAAAGTTTGAAATATCAGAAAGAACTGCTTGAGCACCTACACGCTGCACCATAATTTTTTGTGCATCGTCATAACCCAATACAGCGAATTTTTTACCCGCAGCTTTTTCAACAGAGTTGATGTTTTTGTCACGCACGAAAATGAATGCTGAACCTAGCGGAGAAATACCAGCTACTTCGTATTTTTTACCACCCATATTAGTGGTCATTTTTGCTGCATTACGCGCATCTAATACATAGGTAATTGCACGTTGAGCGATTTGGTTATTTGGAACACCGCCAAGTGAGTCGATAGATCCTGCGAATTTGTTATATTGGCGTGCACGCATTGCTGTCATTGCTACAGCATCACATTTACCCGCTTTAAAATCATTATCGGCAACAGCCTCGTCTTGACGAGGTACCAAGTTAATTTCAGTACCCCAGCCTTTTGCAGCTAGAGCCCATTCTTCCATCATTTTATATGAGTCGCCTGCTTTTCCTAAGAGGTCGAATACACACACGGTACTCGCTGCTTGCGCTGAAGCAGAAAAACCAACAACAGAAGCGGCAGCCATAGCAAGTACGATTTTTTTCATTTTCTTCATCCTTCCACGGAACAGATTTTTTGTTTGAAGTTTCCTTTCAAAGACAGATATTAATCATGTTTTTTAGAAAAAAATAGAGCATTTACTCAATTTTTTTATCTAATTGAACCATTGTTTGTTCAATTTAAATTATTTATTAGTGATAAAAATCTCTACGTTTCCGTAAGTTACTTTTTATATTCACAATTTTCATACCCATATTCAGTATGGAAATATATGTAGGGTTTTTGTGATGAAAAAATAATCTACTCTCCATTAAGCGTACATTCAAAATTTGTCCGTTCGACTGTACAGCGAGCACGCTTAAGTACACTCATCATGGTCGCATCATATACACCCTGTTTGGTTAAGTTGAGACGCCCCTCTCTTAAAAGTTTTTGATATTTGGTTTTATCTTCTGCTGAAAAATTCATTCTAATTTTTGACGGTACGCCCATTTCTAACCGCTTTATCATGGCAAAGTTTTGAGGTAATTTTTGTATAAACCAATCACGTGATTTTATACCAAAATCTGTAGGGAACTTATCAGTTCTCGCGATTAAATCTCCAGTAACATTCACCACTGGAAAATTAAACATGGCCCCTTTAGTGCCGCCTATACCTTTGCCAATCTCTAGTGGTTTATAAGCATAAGCAGGCGCAGCAATTGCATCGACTTGTCCACTATTAAACTTTTTCACAAAATCAGTAATTTCAGAAGGAATAGGCTGCGCCCCCACACTTTCTACCATAATTTTTTGAGCAAGGTCATAATGCAAAATAGCGAATTTTTTACCGCGAACTTTTTCAATGGAATTCAGATTTTTATCTCTTACAAATAAATACGCCAGACCAATCTGAACAATACCGACAACCTCATAATTTGCTCCATTCTGAGCAGTCACCATGCGATGTTTATTACGCTTATCTAAAACGTAGCTAATCGCTTTTTGCGCAATAGCATTACTGGTTACCCCACCAATCGCATCAATCGAACCCGCAAATTTATTATAGTTTCGTGCCCGCATAGAGGTCATATAAGCAGCATCACATTTGCCTTCACGCAGTCTACGGTCAACCAAACCTTCATCTTGAAATGGAATTAAGGTGATATCAGCTTGCCAGTCCTTTGCTGCAAGCGCCCACTCTTCCATCATTTTATAAGATTCACCTGACTTTCCTAATAAATCAAATACACACACATTTTGTCCCGCATGTGCTGTTCCCATAGCACAGCAAAATACCGCACTAATTATCCCCAATCTTTTTTTCATTTGACTTTCCTTAGTCTAGTTTTATTAGTAGCTCATTAATCAACCAAACTTTAAACTGTTTTTATTTTAGTCATTTTTTTAAAAAAGTGTTCTATCTTGTTCAATATTGAAGATATTTCGGATGAATAGCTGAACCTAGAATATTTCGATGTATACAATTGTTGTCTGCTTCTAACTAAAATCCGGAAAGTTTTGTTTTCATCGGCAGTTCTCTTTAAAATACGGCATTCCTCACTCACCTCGATACAATAAGATGATTCAATTTGACCAAGTTTCTTTACGCCGCGGTGGACGTATTCTATTTCAAAAAGCTTCTATGCAATTACACCCAGGTTGGAAAATTGGTCTGACTGGGGTCAATGGTGCAGGTAAATCAACCTTATTTGCAGCGTTACTAGGTAGCTTAGGTGCAGATGAAGGTTCACTTACTCGTCCTTCAGGTTGGATCGTGGCGCATATGGCGCAAGAAATAAAAGCACTAGACATGCCTGCAATTGATTTCGTTCTCTCAGGTGATGAAGAGTTTTGGGATATTCAAAATAAGCTTGCTCAACCAGATCAACTGAGTGACTTCGAATTGGCTAAATTGCATGGCCGCTTTGATGAAATTCATGGTTATTCAGCATCATCTAAAGCAGCTCAGCTTATGGCTGGTCTTGGCTTTCTAGAAAATCAATTGCGTTTAAACGTTGAGAGTTTCTCTGGTGGATGGCGTATGCGTTTAAATTTGGCGCGTACCCTAATGAGCCGTTCAGATTTATTATTACTAGACGAACCAACAAACCACTTAGACTTAGATGCAATTTTGTGGTTAGAAGATTGGCTTAAAGCCTATGAAGGTACACTCATTTTAATTTCGCATGACCGCGACTTTTTAGATGCGATTACAGATCATATTCTGCATATTGAAAATCAGGAGCTCACCCTTTACACCGGAAATTACTCTACATTTGAAACCACGCGTAGTGAACGTCTTGCTCAGCAGCAACAAGCTTTTGAGAAGCAACAAGAAACACGTGCTCACCTACAAAAATTTATTGACCGTTTTAAAGCAAAAGCGACTAAAGCTCGTCAGGCACAAAGTCGAATTAAACAACTTGAGCGCATGCAAGAACTCGCTCCAGCTCATATTGATACACCTTTTACTTTTAGTTTCCGTGAACCAACCAAAATGAGTTCACCGTTACTGACTTTAGACAATGCCAGCATTGGTTATGGCGATAAACAAATCGCCGAAAAAATCAGATTACAAATTACACCAACCTCTCGTATTGGTTTACTTGGTATGAACGGCGCAGGTAAATCGACCTTAATTAAGAGCTTAGTGGGTGATTTACCGCTCTTAGCTGGTGAACGCAAGGCATCAGAGTTACTTAATATTGGTTACTTTGCACAGCACCAAATGGATGCTTTAGATGGCCATGCTACTCCAATGTTACAAATTGCCCGTTTAGCAGGTAAACAAATTAGTGAAGCGACCTTACGTTCTTTTTTAGGTAGTTTTGGCTTTAGTGGTGAACGCATGGATACTCCATGTGAAACCTTTTCTGGTGGAGAACGTGCTCGTTTGGCCCTCGCACTGATTGTATGGCAGCGTCCAAATGTTTTGATTCTCGATGAACCGACGAACCATTTAGATCTTGATATGCGTCATGCATTGAGCATGGCATTACAAGATTTTGAAGGCGCTGTCGTATTGGTTTCCCACGAACGTCAACTCATTGCAAGTGTTTGTGACGAACTTCTTTTGGTACACGGCGGTAAATGTACAGAGTTTGAAGGTGATTTACAGGATTATGCAAAATGGCTACGTGAAGCACGTCAGCAACTCATCAATGCTCAGACTGCTGTAGCACAGAATAATTCTTCCTCTGCCGCTCCTGCTCCCACTAAAGTCGATAAAGAAGCGCAGCGTAAAGAAGCAGCTCGCCGTCGTGAACAAACCAGACCTATTCGTAAAAATATCGAAAAAATTGAGTCTCAGATTGAGAAGCTTCAACCACAACTTGCCAAAATTGAAGAGTCTTTAGCAGATACATCATTATATGATGCAGCACGTAAGGATGATCTACTCAAGCTTATGAATGAACAGACTGAGCTGAAAGCTAAACTTGAGCAATATGAAGAACAACTTTTAGAACTTATGATGGAATTAGAAGAGATGGAAGCCTCTTTTGATTAATCTATTTTTCAAAATAAAAAAGCCGATTTCTTAATCGGCTTTTTTATGAATTAATAAGGGGTATAAAAAGCCCCTAATTCATTTAAATTGGTATTGATTGGCAAAGGCCAAACATTGCTTGATAAACTATCTGCAATATATAAATCATAACCACCACGGCTTCCTGTCTGCCCCGCTAGAGAAACTACCATATACCGCTGGTCTAAAGGTGCCGGATCTGATGTATTCACGGCTGTACTATTAAAAGGCAAACGAGTGGTTTGTTTGGTGGTTGTATCATAAACATAGATCTGATCATGAGCATTTGTTGAGCTATACCAGCGCACATATAAAAACTGGCTTCCCTTCCACCATACTGGATAATATGAGGCAATATTGGTTAACTGTGTATCATATGCACCCGACTGATCAATACTAAAAATTCTAGAATTACTACTTGCACCTTTGGCATATAAGATTTGCGTAGTATTGACCATTGGATAAGGCATTGACTCTTCGATATCCCAACCATTTTGAGTGACAGAAGTAATCGTGCGATCAATCATTTTCACGATTTTTAAATCGCCATTTTGCTTAAAAATAATACGTTGGTTATCTATAAATTTAGGATCTTCATCCCGCTTGTTATTCCCTTGGGTTAAATTGATTGGTAATTCCGTGCTCCCAACTCTCCAAGCATAGACATCCCATGCATCTCCATAATGCTGTCCAGAATTAACGCCCATAAAAGTGAGCCATTTTCCATCCGGAGAAAAATGACCATTCATCATGTGGTCAATTTTCCAGTTTGTGCCCAGTAATGTGGTTTGCTGCGTTGTGAAATTATAAAGATAAAGCTTACTGTCCCATGCGTCATAATCACTATAACGATGAAATACTAATTTTCCGTAAAAAGTGGGAGCTGTGGCAGCATGCAGTTGAAATAAGCAATTAAAAAATAAGATTACAATGTATAAAAGTTTTTGTGTTTTTTTCAAAATTATATTCTCTTGTAATAAATGAGTATCCAAGAGAATAGCAGTTTACAAATTTATTTTCTTATAAAACAAAAGGCTTTGTCTAAAATTAAACAAAGCCTTTTGTTAAATCATCATAAAAAAGATTATCTAAATTTTTTATGATTTTCATTTCGAATTTTAACTAAATTCATTGCTTCAGTTTTTGCTTGATCTAACTGTCCGTGCTCAACCAATGCTGTTACTTTATCAATCTCAGCAACAAGCTGATCTAAACCGGCTTGGTACTCTTTTACCTGCACATTTCCTGAAGGTAAACCTTCGAGTTTATGCGGCAAATATTGCTTAGAAGAAACTGCCGCTTCACGCATTACAACAAGCTGTTGTTTCGCATTAGCAGCATCTTTCGCTTCAGCAAATGCTTTAGTGCTCTTAGCTAAAGTTTTCATATTCGTTTCTAAATCAGCCGCCCAAACAGCAGAGCTTCCTAAAAAAACACATGAGATTAACAAGCTAGCTAACAATTTCTGACCCATCATCTTCTCTCCCTAGACTGATTTAGAATCATGTTATGAATTAAGCATCAATATCAGCATTTAAAGCATTCTCTTCAATGAATGCACGACGTGGTTCCACATCATCACCCATTAAGCAAGAGAACATACGATCTGCTTCAATCGCATCGTCAATGGTTACCTGTAACATATGACGGTTTTCAGGGTCCATTGTCGTTTCCCAAAGCTGCTCAGCATTCATCTCACCAAGACCTTTATAGCGTTGGATCATCATACCGCGGCGCGAATCTTGCAAAATATGCTGCCAAACTTGATGGAAGTTAGCCACTTGAATACGGCGATCACCTTTTTGTAAATAAGCACCATCTTCAAGCAAACTGAACCAACTCTTCGAGTTTTTCAGCAAACGAGCATACTCAGCTGAGTTCAATAAACCTGCATCAAGTAAATATGCATGTGGCAAGTTATGAACATATACAGTAATACGCGGCCAATAATGCGCAGATTTTTCACCCTGAGCATTTTCACGCTCAAATGACTCTAGTGTAATTTCTGGACGTAAACTTGGCTGTAATCTTGTAATGATATCTTTTACTTGATCAGCCCATTGTTGTACATAAGCTTCATCATGGTTTTGATCACTCTTGAATGCCTCTATTTCAAGTAAAGCATCTAGTAAGCTAGCTGGGTAACGTAACGTTAAGCGCTGTAAGCTCTTTTGCGAAACTTGGTAATCCTGAATGACTTTAGCAAGTGCTTCACCTGTAATTGATGGTGCTTCAGCATTGGTATGCAAAGATAGCTCATCAATCGCATTTGAAATTAAATAATTTTCCAATGCATCATTATCTTTGATGTATTGTTCCTGCTTACCTTTTTTCAATTTGTATAAAGGTGGCTGTGCAATATAGATATACCCACGCTCAACCAATTCTGGCATTTGACGGAAGAAGAACGTTAACAATAAAGTTCGAATATGCGAACCATCAACGTCGGCATCGGTCATGATAATGATTTTATGATAGCGTAGCTTGTCAGGATTATATTCTTCACGACCAATACCACAGCCGAGAGCAGTAATTAAAGTACCCACTTCCTGACTAGAAATCATTTTGTCAAAGCGTGCACGTTCAACGTTCAGGATTTTACCCTTCAACGGCAAAATAGCCTGCATTTTACGGTTACGGCCTTGCTTGGCACTACCACCAGCAGAGTCACCCTCGACAAGATATAATTCAGAAAGTGCTGGATCTTTTTCCTGACAATCTGCCAATTTTCCTGGTAAACCAGCAATATCAAGTGCGCTCTTACGACGCGTCATTTCACGCGCTTTACGTGCAGCATCACGCGCACGTGCAGCATCAATAATCTTACCAGCAATTGACTTTGCAGCTTGCGGGTTTTCAAGTAAGTAAGCAGAGAACTCTTTGTTCATTGCTTGCTCAACAGCAGGTTTTACTTCACTCGATACCAGTTTTTCTTTGGTTTGAGATGAGAATTTTGGATCAGGTACTTTTACCGAGATAATAGCGGTTAAACCTTCACGTGCATCGTCGCCCGTTACATTGACTTTTTCTTTCTTGAGAATATTTTCATTTTCAAGATATTGGTTTAAACCACGCGTCAAAGCTGCACGGAAACCAGCTAAATGGCTACCGCCATCTTTTTGAGGAATGTTATTGGTAAAGCAACGAACGTTTTCTTGATAACTTTCATTCCACTGCAAGGCTACTTCTACACCAATACCGTTATCTGTATCCGCAGTAAAATGGAAAATCTCATTTAGATGAGTTTTACCTTCATTAATGTATTTTACAAACTCAGATAATCCACCTTCGTAGTCATATACATGTTCAAGGTTAATACGTTCATCGCGTAATACAATACGTACGCCCGCGTTTAAGAATGAAAGCTCACGTAAACGGCGTGCTAGAATTTCTACGTTAAAAATGGTTTGGGTAAATGTTAATTCACTTGGCCAAAAACGTACTGTTGTACCACTCTTATCCGTTTCACCAATCACACGTAATGGATATTGCGGATCACCGTGTTGATATTCTTGCTCATGCACTTGACCAGCACGAGAAATCATTAAATGTAATTTACTCGAAAGCGCATTTACTACAGAAACACCTACGCCGTGTAAACCACCTGAAACCTTATAGCTGTTGTCATCAAACTTACCGCCAGCGTGCAGAATGGTAAGAATTACTTCCGCTGCAGAAACACCTTCTTCAGGGTGAATATCGGTTGGAATACCACGACCATTATCAGAAACACTCACCGATTCATCTTCATGAATAGTGACAATAATTTCATCACAATGCCCAGCTAAAGCTTCATCGATTGCGTTATCGACTACCTCGAATACCATATGGTGTAAACCGGTACCGTCGTCTGTATCCCCAATATACATACCCGGACGTTTACGAACTGCATCTAATCCACGTAATACTTTAATACTAGAGGAATCATAAGCCTTTTCATTGGTTTGTTCTGTTTGAGAGGCTGATTGAGACTCTGAACTCATGGTTTCTCCCTAGCAAATATAGGTTTATTCAAAGATGGATAACATCAAAAAATTATGGTGAAGCAAGACTAACTTGACCGGATTCAACATTGAATAATTGATATGAAATAGACAAATCATGTAAATGTTTTTTTACCGATGCATGATCTAAAGTTGTCATAAAAACCTGGCTACCAAGTTGGCTTAATCGTTCAATTAAACGTTGTTGTGCGGTTAAGTCTAATTCTGCTGTCAGATCATCTAATAATACCACAGTTTCCTTATTACTCGCATGCAACATTGCAATTTGTGACAGTTTTAAGGCAATAATCAGCAGTTTTTTCTGACCCCTTGATAAAACCACATCAGCATGTCCATAAGGCGTTTTTAAGCGCAAATCGGCTCGATGTGGACCATATTCGGTATAACGTCGTTCGATGTCTTTTTGGTGTTGATTAAGCAGGTCTTGCATGAGTCCCTGCTCCGTATGAAAACCTGGACTGTATTCCAGTTCAATTTCAAGATCAGGGAGTAATTGACTCAAATCATTTTGAAAAAAGATATTCCATTGTTCCACAATACCCAAGCGCTGAGAGTGCAAAATTTCGCCATAGTCACTCAACATTTTATTCCAAGGCTCTAAATCAGCCAAAGACAAATTCCGTCGGGTTTTAAGTAAAGTATTTCGCTGTTTTAATGCACGCGAGTAGTATTGCCATGCAAAATAAAACTCAGGTTCCACGTGGAACATCAACCAATCTAAAAGTTGGCGCCGTGGTTTTGCCCCATGGTCAATAATATCTGTACTTTGTGGATCAAGGTGTTGCAAAGGAAGTAATTTAGCAAGTTGGCCTTGGGTAGCCACGGTGTCGCCATTGACCTTCATCAACTGCTCACCAGAGGCCAACTTTTGCATGCCAATTTTCTCAGTACTAGACTGAGCAAAGACAATCGCATCTTCGGCAGCATACTGAATATAATTTTTAGGAATATGAGTGCGGAATGATCGCCCTGTTGCAAGCAAATGAATTGCTTCCAGAATTGAGGTTTTTCCTGAACCATTAGCGCCATAAAATATATTAAACGGTTGCAACCCTTGGAGTGCAACCGTTTTTAAATTACGCACACGTTCAATATTTAAGCGCGTAAGATGCATGTTAGATAGCCAGACTATACACGCATCGGCATAACTACATAAGTTTGATCACTATGCGCCGGATCTTGGACCAAAACAGACTGATTCGCCTCACTCATACTCATATTTACGTCATCGCCATCAAGTACACCCAATACTTCAAGTAAATATTGCGCATTAAATGACATTTCGAGTGGTATATTTTGATATTGAATAGCTAAATCTTCAATAGCCTCATCTTGCTCAGGGTTATTCGCACGAAGCTGTAAAGAATCCTGATTAAAATTCAAGAAAACACCACGCAACTTTTCATTACTCAAAATTGCGACACGTTGTAATGATTGCTTAAATACATCATGGCTAATTAATACATGTTTATCGCCACCACGTGGAATCACGCGACGATAATCAGGGAATTTTCCATCAATCAATTTTGTAGTAAAACGAACAGTAATATTGCCCTGTTCCTTATCACGACTTGGTGTATTGATGGTTACATTTAACAATTCACGACCAATCAACAATGTTAATTGTTCATCTTCAATACTCAGTAAACGCTGTAATTCACCAACAGCTTTACGAGGTACAATGGCCTGCACCAATTGAGCTGATGTAGAAGACGCTGTAATTTCACAAAGTGCTAAACGGTGACCATCTGTTGTTACTGCACGTAATTGATTTTCATCAATTTCCAATAAAGTACCCGTTAAATAGAAACGTACATCTTGTACAGCCATCGCAAAAGCAGTTTTTTCAAATAAACGCTTTAACTCACGTTGGGTTACTTGTACTTGAGTACCTTGACTATTTTCAGTCGTCAATAATGGATAATCTTCTGCGGGTAAAGTCCCTAATACGAAACGGCTATTACCAGACTTTAAGATACATCTTTGATCTTCAGTAATTTGCAAATCAATTAATGCAGCTGTAGGCAATGATTTACAAATTTCCATTAACTTACGAGCAGGGACTGTTGTTTCCCCTGCTTCAAGGCATGCCCCTTCTGATAAAACAGTGCTCGCAACCAGCTCGACTTCTAGATCAGAACCAGTAATGGTGAGCGCCTGAGCATTAGTCTGAATTTTGACGTTTGAAAGAATATTCAATGTATGACGACGTTCTACCGCACCGACAACATGCGATAAAACATTGAGTAAACTTTCTTTAGCGATTTTCAAACGCACGATTCATTCCTCTAGCAACTTGGAGCAAATATTTCATTTTTTAGCTGTGTACTATGCTGCACTTACGTAGACTTTGCAACAAGGTCTTATCATTTCATTAACTCTGAAGTAGACGCAGTAGATTTTTATAATCTTCGTCAAAAATTGGATCTTCTTCTCGCAGACTTGCTACTTTTTCACAAGCATGCATCACTGTACTGTGATCGCGTCCACCAAAAGCCATTCCAATTTCTGGAAAACTATCACCGGTCAACTCACGAGCAAGTCCCATTGCCAACTGACGTGGTCGAGCATAAATTCGTGTACGTTTTGGCCCTACTAATTCTTTTAATGGGATACGGAAATATTCACTAACCACACGCTGGATATTTTCTACACTAATTGTTCGTGCACGGATCGCCAACACATCTTTTAAAGACTCACGAACCACATCAAGATCGATTGGTGCACCTTTAAAACGGGAAATTGCAACGACTTTATTAAGTGCCCCTTCAAGTTCACGCACGTTCGCAACAACTTGTTGTGCAATAAATAATGCACAATTTCGAGGTAAATCAACGCCGCTATTTTCCGCTTTCTTTAATAAAATTTCGATACGAGTTTCAATATCTGGTGGTTCAACACCTACTGAAAGTCCCCAAGAAAAACGGGAAACCAAACGCGGATCTAACTCTGTTAACTCTTTTGGATAACGGTCTGAAGTTAAAATAATTTGTTTAGATTCATCAAGTAAAGCATTAAATGTATAGAAGAATTCAACTAGACTCGCCTCTTTACCTGCTAAGAGATGAATATCATCGACCAATAATAAATCCAAAGAACGGCAGTTTTTCTTAAACTCTTCTACTTTGCCTTTTTGTAAAGAACTCACAAAATCCTGAACAAAACTCTCAGAAGTCATATACATCACACGGGCATTAGGTTTGGCTTGTAGTAAAGCATTGCCAACTGCCTGCATTAAGTGAGTCTTACCTAGCCCTGTGGGACCATATAAAAACAAAGGGTTATGCTGTGAAGCACCTAATTGAGTTAATACTTTTCTACATGTTTCAGCAGCCATCTGGTTCGAACGGCCTTCAACAAATAAAGAAAAAGTAAACTGAGGATTGAGTAGCTTCTTCTTCGCTGTTTTAGGATTGACCACACTATTGGTATGAGGACTAGAAACAGACTCGGGCTCTTTTTTTACTTTAATACTTTGTGGTGGCGCAGATTGCAAAGCAGCCGTAGTGGTTGCTGGTTGTTCAGCAGATGACAAAATACTCCCAGGACGAGAATCAACTAAAATCTCAACCTGACGGACACGCCCTTCTGACAACTGCTCAGCCAATATAGAAATTAATTCTAAATGGTTCTCTTGAATGTAACGCGTCCAATAAGGGTTAGGAGCATAGAGACGTAGTATTCCTTCTACTTCTTCAGCAACTAATGGGCGAATCCACATCGCAAAGACGTTATCAGAGAGCTCTTGTCGCAAGCGAGTTAAGCAGTCTGTCCAAAGCATGTGTATCCCCTATTTCTGCATTTTTAAATTCAAACAATCTAAAGATTAACCCTTCCTGATAAGAAGGGGTCGCCATTCTAACCAAGTTATCCACATCTGTCATGACGAATTCGACTGATTTTGCCTAAAAAGAAATCTCTTGTGAATAAATTTAAATTCAAAACCACTTGTGTATAACTTTTTGCACAACCTGTGGATAAATTATCACATAAACTTATCCACAATCCATAAATATAATAGAAACAGAGTTATCAACAACCCAAATACATGTTTTTTAAATTTAAAAGTGTGAAATCCACAGAAAAAGTAGCTCCTAATAAGAATAAATATAAATTTTAAAATTTGAATTTATTTAATAGGGGTGTGATCTTTTGTGGATAACTACAAAATATGAATTTAAATTCAAATGCAGCAAATCAAAGCCAAGATGATATCTCGTTTTGTTTATAAGTATGTATATAAGGTGTGTATATAATAAAAGCTCTAATAAAAATAGACAATTACTTTGTGCATAACTTTAAAAACTATATATTGCACTGAATTATGAAAATCATAAAAAAGAAGTAGAGAGATTAAAAATTTGGGTTAAATACAAAACTTTCTTGGTTTTTCATTGACAGCGTAAACATTGCACAATAAAATCGCGGACCTTTATAGAAAGATCATTTTTGGGAGTTTCGATATGAAACGTACTTTCCAGCCATCTGAATTAAAGCGTAAACGCGTTCATGGCTTCCGCGCTCGTATGGCAACTAAAGCTGGTCGTCAAGTATTAGCTCGTCGTCGTGCAAAAGGTCGTCATAGCTTAACTGTTTAATACTGTTACGCTGACCAGACTTGGGTGTGATGACACTTTACAATTTTAGCACAGATGTGCGAATACGCTGTGCTGCAGATTATAAAAGTGTATTCGATGGTGCGCTTTTTAAAGTGCATCAACCCCATTTTTTATTTCTTGCAAAATTAACCGAACAGCCTAATAGCCGTTTGGGTATTGTTGTTGCTAAGAAAAAAGTGCGCCGTGCGCATGAAAGAAATCGAATAAAACGTCTTGCTCGTGAGAGCTTTCGTCTACATCAGCCGAATTTTGGATCAGACATAGATATTGTGGTAATGCCAAAAGTTGGTATAGAAACGATTACGAATGCTGAGCTATATCAACAATTAGATTTTGCTTGGCAAAAATTACAGCGCTTAGCAAAAAAACATTCTAAAGTTGGCACAACCTCGCAGAATTAAGAGATAGCCAATGGTTCGTTTTCTACGTTGGTTGATTCGACTGTATCAAATTGCGATTAGTCCGCTTCTTGGACCCCGTTGTCGTTATATCCCGACTTGTTCCCAATATGCGATAGAAGCATTGCAAACTCATGGTGCGATAAAAGGCGTTTGGCTATCTTCTAAACGGATTTGTCGTTGTCACCCGTGGGGAGGATCTGGATATGATCCGGTACCGCCAAAAGCAATTCGTTTTATTTCGTTTCATCAAATAGATTCTCAAACGCATCATGTTGCTGTACCCTTTCGTGATCGTTTACTGAAGCAAAATCTCTCTAACCATTTGGGGTAATAGATATGCAACAATGGGCCAGGTTTGCAATTCTCGGGGCCATGTTTGTCACCGCATATTTGCTCATTTTGGCTTGGCAAAAAGATTATGGAAATGCTGCAACTGCACCGCAAAAACAAGCGGCGGCTGTAAGTTCACATGAAGTATCTGCTGATTTGCCAAATGCTAAAAATGCAACAGTGGCTTCCGATGTGCCACAAGCAAATATTGCGCAGTCACAAACCACAGATGCAACTGCACCTGTGAATCAACAGCTTATTTCAGTACAAACTGACCTTTACCATATTTGGATCAATCCAAAAGGTGGTGATATTGTTCGTATTGAATTACTCTCACACGACAAAAGCAAAGACAGCGATCAGCCATTTGTTATGCTTGAAAATGATTCTAAGCGTACTTATGTTGCTCAATCTGGCTTAATTGGTTTGAATGGACCAGATAGTAGTCGTGGTGGTCGTCCATTATATGCTGTTGAAAAAACATCATATACTTTGGCTGATGCTAAGGGTGCACAGGATCAAAAGGGTCAATCTGAAAAAGTTTTAAACGTTCCGATGGTATTTAAAACACCGGAAGGCGTTGAAATTATTAAAACTTTTACTTTTACCCAAGGGCAATATCCAATTGTTGTAAGACATCAAGTTATTAACCGTAGCCAACAAAGCTGGCAAGGTCAGATGTTTGGACAATTAAAGCGTGATAACTCTGACGATCCTGGTAAATCTTCTCAAGGTATTTTCACTCTAGGAACTTTCTTAGGTGGAGCTTGGGGGACGCCTGAGTCACATTATAATAAGCTGAAGTTTGCTAATTTCTCAGAAGAAAAAGTAAGCACTGAAGCGAAAGGTGGATGGGTTGCGATTGTTCAGCATTACTTTGTAAGTGCTTGGATTCCTGGGAATCTTAAACTGACTCAAGCGAATGGTCAGCCTTATGTAGCTAAACTTGAATCTCGTCAATCTGCTGATCATATGAATATCATTGGTTTTACCTCACCAGTGATTAATGTTCCAGCAGGCACTTCAATGGAAGTGGACGCAAAACTTTATTCAGGTCCTAAAGTTCAAGCTGAATTAAAAGATTTAGCGGTTGGTTTGAATCAGACTGTTGATTATGGCTGGTTAT
This sequence comes from Acinetobacter sp. V102_4, assembly GCF_031799005.1. Lineage (NCBI taxonomy): Bacteria > Pseudomonadati > Pseudomonadota > Gammaproteobacteria > Moraxellales > Moraxellaceae > Acinetobacter > Acinetobacter sp. V102_4. The sequence goes on from NZ_JAVQNR010000042.1 coordinate 20,744, forward strand.
GGCCGATTGCCAAGTTATTGTTCTTAGGTCTTCAATTCTTCCATAGCATTGTGGGTAACTGGGGATGGTCAATCATCTTACTTACCGTTATGGTGAAGATGATTTTGTGGCCTTTATCTTCAAAAAGTTATCGTTCTATGGCGAAAATGCGTGTGATTGCACCAGAAATGCAACGCATGAAAGAAGAGTTCGGTGAAGACCGTATGCGCTTCTCGCAAGAAATGATGGCTTTATACAAACGTGAACAAGTGAATCCGCTTTCAGGTTGTTTACCATTGTTGCTACAAATGCCAATTTTCCTTGCCTTGTACTGGGTACTCATGGAGAGTGTGGAATTACGTCATGCACCATGGTTAGGCTGGATTCAAGACTTGTCAGCAATGGATCCTTGGTTCATCTTGCCGTTGATCATGGGTGCTACCATGTTTGCACAGCAAATGTTGAACCCACAACCAGCTGACCCAATGCAGGCAAAAGTATTCCGCATTATGCCGATTATGTTCACGGTATTTATGCTGTTCTTCCCTGCAGGTCTCGTGTTGTACTGGATTGTGAACAACAGTATTACTATTTTACAGCAGTCGTTTATTAATAAGAGCGTTGAGAAAAGTCGTTTAAGTAAGACTGAATCAGCATCTTAATCGTTGAACTTTTGCTGAATAAATCCGCTTAAGATGGTAATCTTAGGCGGATTTTTCTTTGGCTGGATTTTAGGTTTTTAGGTGAATAATATGCAAAGTCAAACCACGATTGCCGCAATTGCAACGCCACCCGGGCGTGGTGGTGTGGGCGTGATTCGCCTATCGGGACCTAAGGCTTATGAAATTGCTCAAAACCTGACACAAAAAAACTTGCCTGAAGCACGTATGGCGGGGTTCCGTAAGTTTTATGATGCTGATGGAAGCATTATGGATGAAGGGATTGTTTTATGTTTTCTAAATCCTCATTCGTTTACAGGTGAAGATGTTGTAGAGCTACAAGGGCATGGCGGTCCAGTCATTCAGAATGCCTTACTTGGTCGTCTATTTGAGCTTGGTGCAATCGCTGCAAAAGCTGGTGAATTTTCCATGCGAGCTTTTGAAAATGGCAAGATGGACTTGGTTCAAGCAGAAGCCATTGCCGATTTGATTGATGCAACATCGCAAGCTGCTGCACGTTCTGCTGTTCGCTCTTTACAAGGCGCTTTTTCGACCAAAATTAATACCGTTTTAGAAAAACTAATCCATTTACGCTTACATGTGGAAGCCGCAATTGATTTTCCTGAAGAAGAAATCGATTTCTTGGCAGATGGCAAAATTTTAGCTTTACTTGAAGATGTTCAGCAGTCGGTACATGCCGTTCAAACATCTGCACGACAAGGTCAATTATTACGTGAAGGTTTACAAGTCGTTATTGCCGGTAAACCAAATGCGGGTAAATCGAGCTTGTTGAATGCGCTTGCTGGTGTTGAGCGTGCAATTGTTACCGATATTGCTGGTACAACTCGTGATGTTTTGCATGAAAAAATTAGCTTAAATGGCCTACCAATCACCTTAACAGACACTGCGGGCCTTCGTGAAACGGGTGATATCGTTGAAAAAGAAGGGATTCGCAGAGCAATTAAAGAAATTGAACAAGCTGATTTGTTATTGCTGGTTTATGACCTAAATCAAGGTGATGATCCATTAAAACTCGCTCAAGAATATTTTGCTGAACATATTGAGCCGCGTCGTTTAATGTTAATTGGTAATAAATGCGATTTAACTGGTCAATTAGCTGAAATAAGTGATTTTCAAGGATTCCGTCATATTACCGTTTCTGCAAAACAAGAGATGGGTGTTCAAGGCCTCGTAGAGGCGATTACAGCGCATGCGGGCTTTCACCCTGAGGAAGACACCTTTATTGCGAGAACGCGTCATTTAGACGCAATGAAGCGCACACAGCTCTATCTATCAGAGGCACATGAGCAACTTGTTGTATTTAATGCAGGTGAACTCGTTGCTGAATCATTACGTCTTGCTCAGAATGCTTTAGGTGAAATTACCGGTGACTTTAGCGCCGATGACCTGTTAGGCAAAATCTTTGGTTCATTTTGTATTGGAAAATAATTAAAAAATTCTGAATGATGCAGATGGCTGTGTCATTCAGTAACCTCGTTAACCGTATCTTTTTAGAACCTTTAAAAACTCATCTAATTCATTCTGATCAACTTGTGCTTCTTTGAGCACATGGTGATGTAAATGCTGTTCCATCAATTCACTCATCAAACCGTTTATCGCACCTTTAATTGCGGCAACTTGTTGCAGTATTTCTATGCATGAAAGATCCGACTGTTCAACGGCATGCTCGATACTGTTAATTTGTCCTTTTAGTCGTTTTACACGATTAAGTATTTTTTTATCCTGACCAATGTGACTCATCTGTGTTCTCTTGTATAATTCAATATACTGGTAGGGAGTATATTGGGTTTAAATTTTATGCAGGATCATAGTGTATCACGTCATCATCAACATCAGTTTGATGAAGGAAATCCACTTGCACAAAAACGTATTTTGATTGCAACCATTTTAACGGCGTCCATGATGGTGTTAGAAGTATTTGGTGGGTGGTTCTTTAACTCAATGGCATTATTAGCTGATGGTTGGCATATGAGTTCGCACATGTTGGCACTCGGTTTAGCCTACTTTGCCTATCGTGCGGCCCGTCATTATTCCAAAGATCACCGTTTTAGCTTTGGAACCTGGAAAATCGAGATTTTAGCGGGTTATAGCAGCGCAATTTTGCTTATGGTTGTGGCTATTTTTATGGCATTTCAGTCGGTTCAGCGTTTATTTAATCCGGTTGAGATTTTTTATAATGAAGCTATTCCAATTGCAATTTTAGGTTTAGTAATTAACTTGATTTGTGCGTGGTTACTTCATGATGATGGTCACCATCACCATCACCATCACCATCACCATCACCATCACCATCACCATCACCATCACCATCACCATCACGAGCATGGGGATCACCACCACGATTTAAACCAAAAAGCTGCATTTTTACATGTGGTTGCAGATGCTGTGACCTCCGTTTTTGCAATTATTGCGCTTTGTGCGGGTAAATATTTTGGCTGGGATTTTTTAGATGCACTTTTAGGAATTTTAGGTGCTATTTTGGTTGCAAAATGGTCTCTTGGGTTAATCAAAGAGACAGGAAAAACCCTTCTGGATGCAGAAATGGATCATCCTGTGGTTGAAGAAATTCGTGAAGTGATTGCTGAATTTCCTAAACACATCGAAATTACAGATATTCATGTCTGGAAAGTCGCAAAAGGCAAGTTTTCTTGTATTTTGGCGCTCGAAACTGATGATATTTCCTTAACAGCAGACCAGATCCGTCATGCTTTATCGATTCATCATGAAATCGTCCATATTTCGGTAGAAATTAACGATTTAAAACCTGCTTATGTTCCACGTGAAACATTGGCATAACTGAGTGGGAGTTTGGTTATAACTCGGTAATCAGTTCTGTTTTAATCATCTGAACTGATTAAAATAAACTTCTCTCTTACCTATGAGTTGGTTTTATGCTTAAAAAATTAGGAATATTGGCATTATTTAGCTTAACGGCGAGTTTGAGTTTCGCTAATGTGGACTCGGTCAGAGAAAATATTAAAAAACAATATCCTAATTTAAAAATTAGCAATATTCAGAAAACCGAAATGCCTGGGCTATATAGCGCTAATCTGGATCAACAAATCATCTATGTGGGCGAAGATGGTCAGCATATGTTTGTTGGTTCTATGATTCGGTTAAAAGATCAGAAGAATTTGACTAAAGATCTAGTTCTAGGACAGAACTCAATTGACTGGAATCAACTTCCTTTAAAAGATGCGATTAAAACGGTTAAAGGTAATGGGCAGCATGTTTTAGCAGTATTTTCTGATCCAAACTGTCCTTATTGTAAACAGCTTGAACCTGAACTCGATAAGCTGAAAGATGCGACAATTTATACGTTTATTTATCCTTTAAAACCGCAGTCTATTGTGGTTTCTAGACAAGTATGGTGTGCACCGAATCAATCCTATTCATGGAAAAAACTGATTCAGCAAGGGGTTAAACCCACAGTTGCGAGCTGTGCTAATCCAATTGACCGTAATTTAGAGCTTGGAAAGAGATTAGGTTTTAATGGCACCCCTACCCTAATTTTTGCAAATGGTTTTAAACTGGTTGGAGCGCGCTCAGCAGAAGAAATTCAAGCTGTTTGGAAAGAGTTAGGTTTATAAAACAAATTAAAAAAAGCACCATTCGGTGCTTTTTTTATTGCCTGAAAGTAATTAACTTTTTCGTGCAATCAAGTTGTAAAGAAAGAGAATAATCACAGCACCAATAACGGATGCGATAAATCCAGCAACTGAATTTTCTCCGTAAAGCCCCAGTAATCGTCCGCCATAGGTAGCTAAAAGTGAACCTGCAATACCGATGAGGGTTGTTACGATAAAACCTGCTTTATCATCGCCAGGATGTAAGGCACGAGCGATTAAACCAGCAAAGAAACCAACCACAATAGCAACAATAAGTGACCACATATTTGTTCTCCAGTTGTTTTTTTGGTGAAGTTAATGATTTTGCTTCATATTCTATCGTGCGGTAGAGCTGTCTATTTTGTCTGTAGCAGATTGCGACTTTTTGTGTCTTTTTTGTTCAAAACTAAACCGTTATATAAAAAAATAGCACTTTTCAGTGCTATTTTTTTGAAATTTATAAACCAATTTCACCAATAAATGGTAAGTGGCGATATTTTTGGTCGTAGTCTAAGCCGTAACCAACAATAAACTTATCTTCAACTTCAAAACCTAAAAATTTAACTTCAAGATCAATTTCACGGCGAGATGGTTTACTCACCAATGTGCATAATTGAATTGAATTTGGATCTCGAGTTTGCAACATTTCCATAACTTTGCTTAAGGTATTACCTGAGTCGATAATATCTTCAACTACCAACACATCTTTACCGCGAATTTCACCATCAAGATCTTTTAAGATTTTAACATCTCGACTTGACGTTGTACCACCGCCGTAGCTAGACACTGTCATAAAGTCGAGTTCATGCGGTTTGGTAATCGTGCGGCATAAGTCTGCCATGAAAATAACAGAACCACGCAGTAGCCCAATCAGGACCAACTCTTTGTCACTATTTGCATAGTGAGCGTTAATTTGCTCGCCGAGCTCTTTGACTTTTGCTTGAATTTCTTCGGTTGAAATCATGATGCTCATTGCAACAGTCATGTCAGATTCCTACAAGATATAAAAGAAAAAATAAAAAAGGTGTTGACCTGCAACACCTCTAAAATCTGAGTTAATGGTAAAATTTTAAAGCAAAATGACTCTTCATGCACCCTTTGATAAGCTAGAAATTTTATCATTTTGAGCAATATGTCGATCACGCTTTAATGCTAGTGCGCATATTCCAAATAATAACAAAAACTTAACAGCACGATTTTGTTTAGGCTGTTTCTTTTTGATAAGCACGTTTTCCATAAATATAAGTCGCCTCAATATTTCGGTCATCACCTAACGTGAATAATGCAAACAGGGAATCTTCAACAGACTTGGATTTCGACTGGCGAAGTTGCTGTAATGCTGTTGGCTTAAGATTCAAGACAACAAAATCTGCTTCTTTACCGATGTTGAAGTTTCCTAGTTGATCTTGCAGGTCAAGCGCTTTTGCTCCACCTAAAGTTGCATGATAGAGCGCTTCATAAGCTGAAAGTTTATCGCCTTGTAATTGCTGAACCTTATAGGCCTCGTTAACTGTTTGCAGCAAACTAAATGATGTACCAGCACCGATATCTGTACCCAAGCCCACTTTCACTTGTTTTTCCCACGTTTTTTTCAATGGAAATAAACCACTACCTAAGAACAGGTTTGACGTTGGACAAAATGCGATAGCCGATTGTGTATCATGCATACATTGCCATTCTTCGTCTTCTAGGTGAACGCAATGAGCAAACACGGAGCGCTTACCAGTCAGGCCATAATGTTGATAAACATCTAAGTAACCAGTCTGTTCTGGAAATAAAGATTTTACCCAAGCAATTTCATCTTTGTTTTCGCTTAAATGTGTATGTACATAAACATCAGGAAATTCTTGCTTTAACTGCCCTGCTCTTTCTAATTGCTCAGGTGTAGAGGTTGGCGCAAAACGTGGCGTAATGGCATACAGCGCACGGCCCTTGCCATGCCATTTTTCAATGAGTGCTTTTGTGTCGCTGTAAGCCGTTTCTGGCGTGTCACACAGCGCTTCAGGTGCATGACGGTCCATGAGAACCTTACCGGCAATTAAACGCATCTGAACGTGTTCCGCGGCTTCAAATAAAGCATCAACAGACTCAGGGTGAACTGTACAGAAAACGAGAGCGGTGGTTGTACCGTGTTTTAAGAGTTCTTGAACAAAGAACTGGGCAATTTCACTTGCATATGCTTTGTCTTGAAACTGGATTTCAGTTGGAAATGTATAGGTATTGAGCCAGCTTAAAAGTTGTTCGCCGTATGCTCCAACCATTTCGGTTTGCGGGAAGTGGATATGGGTATCAATAAAGCCGGGTACAATCAATTGTTCTGGGTAATGTTGAACTTCAACCCCAGCAGGAAGATGCTGTTGAGCTTCATCCCATGCACCAAACCATTTGATTTTCCCATGTTCACTAATCAATACACCATCTTCCAAATAACGTACTTGATTTGGAATATCAGTTGGCTCAGAGACAGTTTGCTGAATATCTAAAAAACGACCACGCACAACGGTGGTATTTGCGATCAATGACATGGAAAGCCTTTATATTTTCACTTTTTTCGATTGATTGTACCCCAGTTAACCAAGATTTAAACGGTATAACGTTTACTTAGTCCCCATTCAGCCAAGATCCGACGATAAGTCGTTGATGAACGGTCAGCTTCAAAATGAGCTTCCATCATTAAATCTAGCGGCAATTCTTCTGGCTTTTGTGATTCGACCATGTCTTGGTCTTCAGCAAAAATTTGAGCATTAAATGCATATACGTTTTCTAAATCGCCTGTTTGATCAAAGTTACGTGTTAATGGAACAAATAAACGAGTTTTATTACTTGAGATAGGACAACAGGCGTTCAAAATTTTTAAAACACCGCCTTCTGGAAAATTGACCGTAAGCACGGCTGAAAAAGGTGGATAGACATCAAAGGTGCGCTTCCACAAAAAGCCTTCTGGTTCGAGATGTTTTAATTCATGCGGATAGTTACTAACATTACTGATATAGACCGTTTTTAAGCCGTAGTTGATACGTTCAGTATGATATTTAGGGACGATGGGATTATCGCGATTTGCAAAGGCATTGTGATGTACCCATGCAAAATGAGCGACATCGATAAAACCTTCAAGTTGACGTCCGCTAGAACCGCCAATATCGACAAAAGGTGGCAAAATCGCTTGATGCTCTGTCTGGTCCCAAGTATCTAATACTGGAATATTGGCTTGAGCAACATCACGACCATGAATACTGGTCCAAATGAGGCCATAACGTTGAACAACTGGAAATTTGGTCAGAGAAAAACGATCAGAGATCTTGGTTAGTTCGGGTTGAGCTGGTATTTGGGTACATTTCCCTTCGGTGTTATAGCGTAGACCATGATAAGGACAAACAATTTCCTCACCTTCTACCCATCCTTTGGTTAAAGGCACACCACGATGGGGGCAAATGTCTCGGACCAGATGAATTTCACCACTGTCTGTTTTATACAGTGCCATATTCACGTCTAATAGTGTCACTCGCTGGGGTGCAGTAGAGACATCTTGAATACGAGCAACCGGATACCAGTGAGTAGATAAAATTTCCCAATCTTTTGCATCAAAACTGCTGTTACATGGCATAGCAAGTGGCGTTAAAGTTGGGATAGCATTCATGGCATTACTCCTTAAAAAAATTAGGGCTCTCACGAGCCCTTAAAATCTAGGCTTTTTTCTTTTTAGGAGATGCAAAGAGCTTGCCAATATTGATTTTTAATTAAAGAAATAAGAATAAAAGTATTAAATTACATAAGATTAAGTCATTATATTTTTGAATTTTTGTTCTAATTTCGCTTTAGAGACTATAGTTCATTATTCGCTATGCACTTAGAATGCACTAATTGACTGCGTTACGGGCATAATAAAAAAGCACTTTTAAAGTGCTTTTTTATGCATATCTAGGCGTTTATTACTCAACAAAATAATGTGCTGCAAAGTGAGCATCATTACCGATAATGTCGTAGCAATCTTCACGAATGGACATACCTGCGCATTGATGACCGACCATCCATAATCCGAGTGTAGGTAGTTGTCCTGAAAATAATGGGGTGTTTACCCATTTTTGTATGACATACCCATATTTGTCATAGTCATCAAAATAAAAGCTACCAGAAGCCGCGCCTTGGTCATGACCATCTTGTAAAACCCGAATATTAGCCCCTTCCCTTGCCAAAATCGGTTTCTTCACCCATTTGCCAGCCAATGTTTGCTGTGGGTCATAAGTATGAGTTTCGACCAATAAAGGATGGTTTGGATAACGTTTCCAAAGCTCAACCAGAATTGCTTTATTTGAAAGTAACATTTTCCAACAAGGTTCAATCCACTGGGTTTGTGGGTGGATATATTGAGAAAATGCTTCTTCCCAGATCCATTCCCATGGATAGAGCTTGAACAGGTTTTGAATGGGGCGATTATTAAGATCAACAAAATCTTGTCCGTTCCAACCTATGTTTTCCATAGAAAGCTCGGAAACTTGTAGATGAGCTTGGTAGGCTGTATCCATCAAATACTCTAAATTGCCCCAATCTTCTCGTCCCGCTTCCTGACAGGCAGCAAAATGCACATGACTACCGCGCGGTAAAATCGTCTTCCAGCGTTTAATCAGGTCTTCATGAATGCTATTGAACTGGTCTCGGTTCGGAATGCCTGAGACTTGTTCTATCCACAGCCACTGCGCTACAGATGCTTCTAGTAAGCCGGTAGGTGTATCGGCATTGTATTCCAGCATTTTGATATTCCGCCCATCGTAGGCGAAATCAAAGCGACCATAGAGCATTGGTGCATTTTGTTTCCATGAGCTTTCAATATGGCTTAGGGCTGCTTCTGGAATTTGAAAATAAGCAGGATAGTCACCCCGTTGAATGAGTTCTCCTACAACAGATAAACACATTTGATGCAGTTCATTTGCTGCGTCTTCAAGTTGTTCAATCTGCTTAAGGGTAAACTCGTAAGCAATCCCTTCAGACCAGTAAATTGAGCCGTCGAGAGAAGGTAAATTAAAATAATCAAAACCAATATTTTGATGCTCCACTTGCCAGTCTGGGCGTGGAGTAAAAATTTTTCTTTTCATCTTATGTTAATCCTGAATGGCTTAGCCGCCGAAAGAAAAACCGCTACGGCCAAAACCACCTCGAATTGGCGATGAAAAAGACGAGCTTTTCGCCGTGGTTGAAATGATGGGGCGGCCAGCACTTAAATTGCTATAAGGATGTAAAGTATTGCCGCGAAAAGAAACTTCTCGGTTATTTCGATAATACGCAGGTCCTAAATAATGGCCTGAACCAGAACTATGTCCACTTGAGTTATTTTCTTCTTCACAAGTTTCAGTATTCCAGTCGCGAGCACAGTCATATTGGTTGTTATATACATCTTGTACTAAAGGACCATCATTATGACTACATGCCGTGAGTAATAAAGGCACCACGACAAGATTAATTTTTTTAGAACGCATGAGCTCCCACACATTTTAATAAGTATGTTCGACATACAATGTCGAATAGATATTGTCTATTATGTTTCTGATTAGGAAAGATAAATTTTAAGTTGGCATATAATATTAATCTGTTTTTTTAAAGTACAGTCTATTTTGAAAATTTAAAGCACAAGGCATCTCGCTTGTAGATGCCTTGTTGTGATGAATTAAGACTGTAACTGCTTTTTGTTGTGTCGTAAGGATAGATAAGCAGTGATTGCTAACACTATTACGATAAAGCTTAACGAGATCCAGATTGGCATGTGGAATACATCAAGCAACAACATTTTTGCACCAATGAACAATAAGATAATGCCTAAGCCGTATGGTAAGTAATGCAATTTAGTCGCAGCGCCAGCAAGCAAGAAGAACATTGCGCGTAAACCTAAAATTGCCATTAAGTTCGCTGTTAAAACAATAAATGGATCGCTAGTTACCGCGAAAATAGCAGGAATAGAATCTACCGCGAAAATCACGTCTGAAGCTTCAACCAAAATCAAAACTAGAAATAACGGCGTCGCCCACAATAAACCATTTTGATGTACAAAGAATTTGTCACCTTCAAGCTGCGGAGTAATACGCATGTGCTTACGTAGCCATTTTAAAACTTTGATATCTTCAATATTAGTTTCTTCTTCTTGGCCTTTTAAGAACTTAAAGCCTGTGTATACCAAGAATGCACCGAAGATATAAAGCACCCAAGAGAATTCTTGAACAAACCATGCACCAATAAAAATAAAGAGAGTACGCAGTACGATTGCGCCTAATACGCCGTAGAGAAGGATTTTACGTTGTAGTGCAGCTGGAATAGCAAACGCTGCGAAAATCATTAACCAGACGAAAACGTTGTCAATTGCGAGCGACTTTTCAAGCAAGTAACCAGCAAAGTATTCCATGGTTTTTTGATTTGCTAAGGTCACCCCAACAGTTTGCTGTAGATATAGCCATAAACCACCACCAAATAACGCTGCAACACTCACCCACGCCACGCTCCAGTAAGCAGCTTGCTTAATTGAAACATCTTGACCTTGCTTTTGCTTAAAGCCTAAAAAGTCTATCAGGAGCATGACAATGACAATGCCAAAGAATGCTACATACAGCCATAAATTGCCGATCGATTCCATAAAACCTCCACATCCGGCAATTGGGCATAAAAAAACCTTGACCCGTTGCCAGATGAATTAAACATCTGTACCAACATGATCAAGGTCTTGCCTACATCATGAATTTCATGATGCTCAGATACCGACTTTTTAATAAAAGTGTATTGACGATATCTGACACATAACATTGCTGTTATGTTTGGAGGAGGCTACTCCCCTTGTCAAACTAAATTCTGTTTTGGATAAAACATATCCAACTACGCATAGAATGGCAGATTTTTTAGTATTACGCAACTGAACTTAATTTCGTGGTTTTTAACACTAAAAGGATCTAGAAGTTATTTAATTAAACCTCGATCTAAAAGCGGTTTGCATATAATTTGGTAAAGGTGAATAAAGAATGCTGTTAAATGCATGCCATAAGCATTCCAGAAGTAATATCCGGCTGTATTTACCAATAGTGCTACGATGAAAGCGCCCAACATATCTAAAGGGAAATGCACACCAAGATAAATACGCGACCATGCTACGACAAATGACAAGAATAGAAGAATTATTCCAATCAGTTTGCGCTGAGCAAATAAATAAGACAGAGCGATGGTGCTAAAAATCAGCATATGATTACTTGGAAAAGATGCCGTTGGTGCATGTTCGATAAAAGTAGTACCAACACCCATCACAAACGGTCTTGCGTGATGGTAAAACAGAGAAATAACATAACCTACTAAAAGCGACACGCAGGTCAAAAAGACAGATTTAACAACCCTATTTTTTAAATCTTGGTCGCCATAGAACCATAAAAATGTAAGGGTGAATAAAAGAATATAGAGGAGATCATTAGCAAAAAAGATAGCAAGACGAATGATAAATTGACTCGCATCCTGAGCCCCATTAATAACATGGAATAAGCTAAGGTTGAGTGTTTCTAAAGACATTCATATTCCAAACGAGAACAAAAACGTGAGCTATGATAAAGAATTAAGCTTAATGTCTTGATAAAGAATTGTCACAAAAATGAAATATAGTTTGTTTGTGAGTAAAGATTAAACAGCTTAGAACGATAATTTTTAATGCGTGATCTAAGCGTTGATATTAAAGTGCTAACGTGTTGGCATTTTATTCGAGAACGTTATTTTATGACTACTCAAGAAAAACAGAAAAAATTAAGTTTGAGGCCTTTATCTCCAAGAGATCCAAAACAGCCGCATAGAGCAGCGACTCCCCTCGAATTATTGTTCGATTTAATTTTTGTGGTCGCGATTGCAACAGCAGGTCAGCAGTTACACCACGCCATTATTGAAAATCATCTATGGCATGCGTTACCAAGCTACTTGATGGTATTTTTTGCGCTGTGGTGGGCATGGATGAATTTTTCATGGTTTGCTTCAGCTTACGATAACGACGATGCGTTGTATCGATGCCTCACCTTTGTACAAATTGTGGGTTCGTTGGTGATGGCAGCAGGCATTCCCGATGTATTTCATAGTCAGGATTTTGACGTAATGATCATCGGTTATGTCATCATGCGAATGGCGTTAGTGACCCAGTGGTTGCGTGCAGCAAAATATGATCCTGCTCGACGTATTACGGCTTATCGCTATGCAATAGGGATTGTACTGGTACAGATTGGTTGGTTGGCTGCCAATTTTACCCATGTAATTTCGGCCCCTTTATTTTTATTTTTAGCTGCTATGGAGCTATTTGTTCCCTACTATGCAGAAAAATATTCACCTACGCCGTGGCATCCACATCATATTGTAGAGCGTTATGCCCTGCTTACGATTATTGTGTTGGGTGAATCAATTATTGGTAGCTTTAATGCGATCCGCGATGCGTTGACTGCTCAATCTATTAATATTCCTGCTGTTTTCTTAATGATCGGTGGATTGATGCTTATGTTCGCGATGTGGTGGGCTTATTTTGACCGTAGTGAACAGCATCACCATTTGAAAGGTGTGCGCCCGTTTGTATGGGGCTATGGTCATTACTTTGTTTTTGTGAGTATTGCTACGGTGGGCGCTGCGCTTGCTGCTGCTGTGGATGTCACTACTCATCATGCCCATATTTCCGATTTATATATGGGAATAGTCGTTGCGGTGAGTGTAGTGCTCTATACCACCTGTATTTGGCTACTATACGAATTTGAATGTTTAGCAGGAATCAGCAAATGGTTTTACCCTATTACGGCTCTCATCATTTTATGTATTCCGTTTATTTGTAATAACGTGGGATATAGCGTTTTTGCGATGGGTATTGTCTATAGTTTACGTTTAATGGTTTCTAATAAATTTATAGAAAATATAGAGCCAGAGAAGGTTTAAAACGGCTGAATAAAAAAGCGGGTTTCAATTTGAAACCCGCTTTTTTATTGAATAGTTAAAAGCAAAAGTTAAGCAGCTTTTGCTTTTAATGCATTCATTAATTTTTGATGTAATCCACCAAAGCCACCATTAGACATAATCACAACAGCATCGCCCTCACCTGCTTCATTGACAATACGTTCAATAATTTCATCAAGTGAACGGCTAACTTGAGCATGGTTAGACGCAGCTTCAATCACGGGTTGTAAATCCCAATCTAAACCTTCTGGCTGGTACCAGATGACTTCGTCTGCTAAGCGTGCTGAGTGTGCTAAGCCATCTTTATGACTGCCCATACGCATGGTGTTTGAACGTGGTTCGATAATGGCCCATAAACGGCGTTCGCCTAAGCGTTTACGTGCGCCATCTAAAGTCGTGTCAATTGCAGTTGGATGGTGAGCAAAGTCATCATAAACCTCAATGCCATTAACTGTACCGAGTAACTCCATACGGCGTTTTACACCGCCAAAGTTAGACAAAGCTTCACAGGCTTGTTCAAGCGCCACACCCACATGCTGAGCGGCTGCAATCGTTGCCAAAGCATTAGCTACGCTATGTTGGCCTGTCATGCTCCATTTCACTTCGCCAACGATATTGCCATTTTCTAATACTTTAAAATGGCTGCCATCAATTGAAATGAGTTCGGCAGACAAAGCCGCTTTTTCATTCGCTTCTAGACTTGTACGAATGACTGGCGTCCAGCAACCCATTTCAAGTACTTCATCAATATGAGTTTCAGTAATTGGCGCAATAATACGGCCTTCACTTGGAATGGTGCGAACAAGATGATGGAATTGCTTTTGAATAGCCGCTAAGTCATCAAAAATATCGGCATGGTCGAATTCAAGGTTGTTTAAAATCGCCGTTTTTGGGTGATAGTGAACAAACTTAGAGCGCTTATCAAAGAAAGCTGAGTCATATTCATCGGCTTCAACGCAGAAGTATTTGCCGCCACCTAAACGAGCGCTTTCACTAAAACCAAGTGGAACACCACCAATTAAAAAGCCTGGGTTTAAACCCGCCTGATCAAGTACCCAAGCCAGCATGGTTGTAGTCGTGGTTTTACCGTGAGTACCAGCTACACCAAGTACATGTTTACCTTGTAAAACATGGTCAGCAAGGAACTGTGGACCAGAAATATATGGTAGACCTTCGTTAAGCATATATTCCACAGCATCAATACCACGTTTCATGGCATTTCCGACAATGACTAAATCTGGATGAGGCTGCAAATGACTACGATCATAGCCTTGCATGAGGGTAATACCTGCGTTTTCTAACTGGGTAGACATTGGCGGGTAAACGTTTGAATCAGAACCGGTTACCTTATGCCCTAAATCACGAGCTAAAAGTGCTAAAGAGCCCATAAAAGTGCCACAAATACCCAAGATATGCAGATGCATTGCTCGCCTTCTCCACTGCTTCTATACACAGCACGTCAAGTGTCTGCGCGTTCATTATTGATAAATTTGGCAGCAACGATAGCAAGGCTAAACGGGAAAAGATAGTCAAAAATCGTTGTTGTTCTATGTGTTTGAGGCCCTTATAAAAGTACAGCTTTATTTTTTGTATTTAAGCTGAATTACAGTTTTATCTTTTATAATGTTTTGTATCTTTAATAATACTTAAATCATCGTGATGATGAGGGATGTGCCTTTGAGCCCAACGGTTTTAGCTTTTACGCTATTAATTATTTCTAACTGTTTTATGACACTTGCATGGTATGGGCACCTCAAATTTTTGCACCATGCTCCACTCTGGCAAGCGATTTTATTCGGTTGGATTATTGCCTTGCTTGAATACAGTTTTATGATTCCTGCTACTCGTATGCTGAGTGCTCAAGGCTGGTTACTCGGTGAAATGAAGATCACGCAGGAAGTGGTTACGCTGATTGTGTTTGTACCGTTTATGATTTTCTTGTTTAAACAGCCATTTAAACTAGATTACTTGTGGGCGATGTTATGTCTATTTGGTTGTGTTTATTTCGTATTTAGAAGCCAATAATTTGCAATCGCTTGTATTGAATAATTGATTCTATACAAGCGATTACTTTTCCAAATACCTGATTATCTTGCAGGGTGTTTACACGCTTTTTTTAGAATTTTAGAAAATTATTGATCTCTTGGTGTTGGGTCTTCATAGTCAAAAGCATTGAGTTGATTAAGCGCGCTATATTAATAAAATTTGAGAATGTGTCACTGTTAAACCATGACATTTTTTTATGAGATTAAAAATATTCGCAGAGCTGGTCAGTTAAATTTTCGTGAGATGAAAAATCAGTCTATAATAATGGGCTTCCGAACCATTTAAAACTTGGCTCTCGTCGAGATTTATCTTCTTTTACTTTTGTCTCTGGAACATTAGCAATGAATGCGGCCGCAGCACAAGACGCTCAACCTCTCGTTGGAATTATTATGGGTTCTCAATCTGATTGGGCAACTCTCGAAAACACAGCCAATATGCTTAAACAGCTTGGTGTCCCATTTGAAGCGGAAGTGGTATCTGCTCATCGTACTCCAGATCGTTTATTTGAATATGCAGAAACTGCGCGTGATCGTGGTATTCAAGTGATTATTGCTGGTGCAGGCGGTGCAGCGCATTTACCTGGAATGTGTGCCGCAAAAACTGATTTACCAGTTTTGGGTGTGCCAGTTAAATCATCAATTTTAAATGGCGTAGATTCTTTGCTTTCAATCGTACAAATGCCAGCTGGTATCGCAGTTGGTACTTTAGCGATTGGTCCAGCAGGCGCGACGAATGCTGCAATTATGGCGGCACAAATCTTAGGTTTAACTCGTCCTGAAATCGCAAAAAATGTCGCTGATTTCCGCGCTGCGCAAACTGATAAAGTTGCAAGCAAAAATATTCCGGGTCAGGTGTAAGAGGCTGAGATGGATAAAACTATCGGTATTTTTGGTGGTGGGCAACTGGGGCGAATGATGGCTCAAGCGGCGTTACCATTAAATATTCAGTGTACTTTTTTTGAAGCAAATACAGATTGTCCAGCAGGTGTTTTAGGCCAAGTCTTTTCTAGTCAAGATGAGCAAGGTTTAAAGCAGTTTATTGAAAGTGCTGATGTTTTCAGTCTTGAGTTTGAAAATACACCAGTTGAAGATGTTGATATTTTAACACAAACCAAAGCATTGCACCCTCCCCGTGTTGCTTTAGCGACTGCGCAAAATCGCTTGTCAGAAAAAGCATTGTTTGATGAACTTTCTATTCCTGTTGCGCCGTATCGTGCTGTAGATAGTCTAGAAAGCTTGAAAAAGGCTGTTGCTGAGCTTGGTTTGCCGATTGTGCTTAAGACAGCAACTGGCGGATATGACGGTAAAGGTCAGTTTGTACTTCGTTCAGAAGACCAGATTGACACCGCGTGGGCTGAACTTGGTCCTGCAAAAAGTCTAGTTGCCGAAAGCTTTGTTAAATTCTCTCGCGAAGTTTCAATTATTGCGGTGCGCGGCCAAAATGGTGAAGTAAAAACTTGGCCATTGGCTGAAAATCACCACCATAATGGTATTTTATCGCATTCAATTGTTCCAGCACCGAATAGTGAAGCTTTACAGCCTGTTGCTCAAGACTATATTACACGGTTGTTGAATCACCTCAACTATGTTGGTGTGTTGACTCTAGAGCTGTTTGTGACAGAACAAGGTTTGTGTGCAAATGAGATGGCACCACGTGTGCATAACTCAGGTCACTGGTCAATTGAAGGCGCTGTCTGTTCTCAGTTTGAAAACCATATTCGAGCTGTTGCAGGTCTTCCATTAGGTTCAACAGATGTTGTTCGTCCAACGGTCATGATCAATATTATTGGTCAGCATCCTAAAACTGAAGATGTACTTGCCTTAAATGGTGCTCATCTACATCTTTATAACAAGTCAGAACGTGCTGGTCGTAAGTTAGGCCATATCACTTTAATGCCTGTGGATAGTAATGAATTGACGACGTTATGCCGTCAATTGGCGAAAATTTTGCCAGAACCACTCGCTCTAACAGAAGATATGACCCTCTAAATACTTTTGATTTTGCAAAAAAGCGATCTTCGGATCGCTTTTTTTATCTTTTAAATTTAAAAAATAATAAATCATAAGTATTTGGGGTTTGTGGATAACTTTTTATGTGAATTTTTGAATTTAAATATGATGCTAACTTTTAAATTCAAAAATTGAATCGGATACAAATAGGTGGTTTTGAATTTAAAGTTAGTTATCCACAAGAGAGTTTGATTTATAACAGATGGTGGCGGCTATATTTTTTGAATTCAAAACTAATGGTGTTTATTGAGGTGTTTTAAATTCAAAATAACGTGGCAAGTTTGAATTTAAAACATGGGTCAATTTTTGAATTTAAAAATACAGATTGTTCGGTTGATTGGATTTACCGTGTCATAAAGAATGATGAAATATAGAAAAGAATCAATAAATAGTACTGTTTTTGCTTGGTTGTGGATAAGTTTATCCACAGAAACACTTGTTGTATAGTTTAAATTTAAAATAAGGTTTTTGAATTTAAGCTATACGCTATTATTTTGAATTCAAAACTGGTGATGCACACTGGGCGAAGTTTTAAATTCAAAATAAAGTGGAAAATTTGAATTTAAAACACGGGAAATGAATTTAAAGAAGAGATTATGAATTCAAATTTACGTTTTCTCTCTGAAATTTTAGACTCATAATGGTATGGTACTTAAAAATTTAAATTCAAAAATTGAAACTGGGATAATATGCGACGTTTTTCTTGTATTGTTGGCTCTGTATTTTTAGCAATGACTCAGGCTCAAGCAGAGCTCGTAATTAATGGTTCTACAATATCTAGCAGTGCCACTGTTCCGGCAGTGACTAACGAAAATTATACGCCTAATAATAATTTCCAAAGTTGTTTGGCAAATTTACGCTCTCAAGCGGTTGCTGCTGGAGTCTCTGGTACAACCTATGATCGTTATACTCAAAACTTAACTCCAGATTATTCGGTTATTGATAAATTAAATTATCAACCAGAATTTTCGACGCCTATTTGGGATTATCTTTCTGGTTTAGTCGATGAAGAGCGTGTTGAGCTTGGAAAACAAAAGTTGGCGCAATATCGGGATGTTTTAAATCGTGCTTCTCAAACTTACGGCGTGCCACCAGAAACAATTGTGGCAGTGTGGGGTGTTGAAAGTAATTTTGGTGATATTTCTGGAAAATATCCTTTACTACAAGCACTCGGAACTTTAAGTTGTGAAGGTCGCCGACAAAGTTATTTCCGTACTGAATTTTTTGCCACCATGCGTATTTTACAGCGTGGTGACTTAACTGAAGATCAACTGAAAGGTTCATGGGCTGGGGCATTTGGACATACGCAATTTATGCCATCGACCTATGAACGTTTAGCTGTTGATTTTGATGGAGATGGTCGTCGCGATTTGGTGTCTAGTACAGTTGATGCATTGGCTTCAACGGCTAATTTCTTAAATAAAGCGGGTTGGCAAGCAGGAATGCCATGGGGTTTTGAAGTAAAAGTTCCCCAAGGTATGTCAATTGATGGAGAAGGGCGACGCTCAAAGAAAGCTTTGAGTAGCTGGAGTGCGCGAGGCGTTACTCGGATTGATGGTTCTCCACTTGTTCAAGGGGCTTTATCTAGCAGTACTTCGGCAGGTTTAATGGCACCGGCAGGCGTAAATGGTCCAGTATTCTTAGTATTTAAGAATTTTGATGCTATCTATAGTTATAACGCTGCGGAAAGTTATGGTCTTGCAATTGCTCATCTATCTGATCGTTTAAAAGGCGCTCGTCCTTTTGCGACATCTTGGCCAACTGATGATCCAGGAACTTCACGTGCAGAACGTCGTGAAATCCAACAGTTTTTGATTAATCGCGGCTACGATATTGGTGCGGTTGATGGTCTTATTGGGGATAAAACCCGTGTGGCTATTCGTCAAGAGCAAACTCGTTTAGGTTTAAATCCAAGCGGACGAGCAGGGCAACAAATCTTACGCGCATTCCGTCAAGAACAAGCCCAAAAAATGATGCAATAAACTGAAAATAATAAAAAGGTCTGTACATGCAGACCTTTTTTATAAGTACTTGTATAAGATTGCTAATCTAATTTAACCGCTTCCAATATATCAAAAATAACTGAAGTGACATCTTGGCTTAAATCTCGATCATTAAAGATTTCATACGCAGTGATCGTAACATCTGTATCACTTGGTAATTGCTTTTGTTCTTCTTCAATTAAATGTTCAATCGGTAGCAGAGTCTGTTTCACCTCAAGATGCAAAATATCTTTGTATTCAATATTTTCATCTTCAAGCTCGATTTCATGCTCATTGAAAAAGGGGATTAGAATAGAATGAAGATACGGTTTGATTTCAATAATATCAAACAGTTCAATATCGCGTGTTTGTTCAATTGTGCTGATATGATCATTTACTTCAATCAGGATATGATAGTAACTCATCTTGATCTCCATTCTATTTTCGTTAGCTCTTATGACCACAATAACATGACTTTGATATGAATTTCGATGTATCTATCTAGAAATAGATACATCATTTTATATCAAGTTCTTAATTATTGAGGTAAAGCACTCAATAGATCACGATCAGCATCGGTAAGGCCAGTGATTTTTTTGTCACCATCTTTACGAACTGAGTACATCAATGCATTTGGTTGATCACTGTGTTTTAAACCAAGCGCATGTCCTAACTCATGAGCAATCGTTAAACGTAAATCATCAATAGACTTAAACTCATAAATCACGATTTGTTTGCCGTTGTAGATACCTTTTTTAAAGACATCCGCTTGAGCATTTTGCTTAAATTCGTTTAATGATTCATTAAACTTATTATTAATCTGATTAAAGTGAGTAACTTTGACATTTAAATCTTTAGCTTGCTCATTATATGCAGCAATTTCTTTCTTTAAAGCAACGGTTTGCTTTTGCAAATCTTTCTGGATTTTAGCCAAAGATTTAGCACTGTATTCAGGTGCTAATTTGCCTTGGTTAAGTTGCATCATTTGCTGGTCTAGATTTTTCAATTTTCCATTCAAAATCTGCTTTTTATTTTCAAGGTCAGATTGAGTTTGACCCAGAGTTTGCTTTAATTGCTTAATTTGTTGCTGTTCATCAATTACACGTTGCTGTTCTTGCTGGAACTGAGCTGCAATTTTTTGACGCTGTTCAGAACGACTTTGACCATTATCGTAAACTAGGCGAATTTCTAACTTTGCATTTGGATCATAAGTAAAATAATCCTGCCCAGTACCTTGTTTCCAAATATCCGCAGCTTGTTGGCTAATCTGAATCAATTGATCTTGGCTCAAACCAAAACGTGGGTCAATTTCAGCAATTTTATAAGTCAGGTGCTGACCCGCTTTTTGCTGAATTTGAGTATGAGCTGGAGTGGCAAGATTAGCATTAGCCTGAAAATTAGAAAAAGCAAAGGCTACGCCTAGTAACAAAGATGTTAAACGCATAATAGGAGAGGGGGAGATTTTAAAAAAAACGTATTATAAGAATATAAAATGAAAAATCAATCAAAAAATGTACAATTCAAATAAATAAATGCGACTTTAGTCTCATTAGTTTTTACCAAATGCAAAATTATTTATTTAGATTAAATTCATTGTATTTGGTTTTGTTTAGTTTTTTTAATTATTTAACTTTAATGATTTTCCTTAGTTGAACTATAAATTGAGCCTAATAACTCTAAATCTGAATCTGTTAATTTGAAATTATGAATATCTTGCTCTTTTAAACGGGGGTACATTAAAGATTTGGGATCAGTGGTATGTTTGAGTCCTAAAGCATGACCAAACTCATGAGCAAGGGTCAAACGTAAATCATTTAAAGAAGCATAACTGTAAATTTGAATTTGGTTTTGACTGAATAAGCCTTTATGAAAGGGCTGAATACTGGCTTTTTGTTCTAGCTTAAATTGCGTCATTAACGTTGTTAAATCGCTTTGCTCTTGATTTAGTTCTTTAATTTTTTTGTTAAGCAGTTGAATTCTAAAATTTAAATTATTTGATTCATTTTGCAAATTTCCAGATATTTGTTGTAGTTGGTTTTGCCGTTCTTTTAACTCATCGGCACGATAGTATTGATGTTCTCCTTGATTAAAGCGTGTTACGTCTCGTTGATATTCTTCAAATTCAGTTTTTAGGCTGCTCTTTTTTTTGTTTAAATCAGTTGATAGTTGTTCAACTTCTTTTTTATTTAAAACAATTTCTTCATTTTTAATACGCCATTGTTCCTGCTTTTGCAAAAGAGTATTCAAACTGTTTTGCTGCTCATTTTTAATTATTTGATGATCATCATAAATTAGGTTAATTGATAACTGGGCTTCTGAATCATAAGTAAAATAGGTTTTTCCCGTCTCTTTCTGCCAGATTTCAGCGGCTTGCTGGCTAACCTCCATAAATTGTTCTTTAGTGAGTTGAAACCGAGGGTCAATAAAAGCAATTTGATACTTTAAAGGTTGATGAGATGAACCAATTGATAGATTGCTTTGAGCAAACAGCATTGTTTGTAAGCCTATGCATAAACACAAGCTAATTCCCCACCATAGAAATTTTTTCATGGCAAAATAAAAAATATAAATAAATCTTATTGTTAGCTACTTAATCAACTTCGTCAAAATGATAAAAAATGCAAGAGAGTAGTCGGTGTTTGTGATCTTGGTAGAAAAATTTAAAAAGATGTTTTTAGACTTGGCAATAATGGAATAATTAATGTAATAAGTAACAATGTATTTTTCTTTATAAAATCTTTTTTATAATTAATAGATTAGTTTTTATCATTGATCTTTTTGACATCAATTAATTAAAAAACTCCCTTAAAAAATCATTGTTATTTTTTGTAACTAATAAAAAACCGCGCCTAAGCGCGGTTTTTATTAAAGAAACAAATTATTTTTTGTCATCTTTAACTTCAGTAAACTCTGCATCTACAACCCCATCATCAGCTTTTTGTTGACCTGCATCGCCACCTTGGAATGCATTTGGATCAAAGCCTTCTGCACCACCAGCTTGCTGTGCTTGTTCATAAGCACGTTGAGTGATAGGCATTAAGATGTTTTGTAAAGCTTCAGTTTTTGCCTTGATATCTTCAACATCATTTTCTTTTGTTGCTAATTCAAGTTCAGAAACTGCAGTGCTTACAGCTGTTTTTTCATCTTCAGTAACTTTATCACCAAGATCTTTTACAGCTTTGTTCGAGCTTGAAATTAATGCATCAGCTTCGTTACGAGCTTTTGCAAGTTCTTCAAACTTACGATCTTCTTCAGCATTCGCTTCAGCATCTTTAATCATTGCTTCGATTTCAGCATCAGACAAACCTGAGTTTGCTTTAATCTGGATTGATTGCTCTTTACCAGTACTCTTATCTTTAGCAGATACTTTCAAGATACCATCAGCATTGATGTCGAAAGATACTTCAATTTGTGGCACACCACGTGGAGCAGGTGGAATGTCGCCTAATTGGAAGTTACCCAACAATTTGTTTTGTTGAGCCATCTTACGTTCACCTTGGTAAACAGAAATATCTACAGCAGGCTGGTTGTCAGCAGCAGTAGAGAACACTTGTGATTTCTTCGCAGGAATCGTTGTGTTTTTCTCAATGATTGGTGTTAATACACCACCCATTGTTTCAATACCTAAAGTTAATGGCGTTACGTCTAATAAAAGAACGTCAGTTTTGTCACCAGACAATACCGCACCTTGAATCGCAGCACCAATTGCAACTGCTTCATCAGGGTTCACGTCTTTACGTGGCTCTTTACCAAAGAATTCTTGTACTTTTTGTTGTACAAGTGGCATACGAGACTGACCACCAACCAAAATCACGTCAGAGATGTCAGAAGTCGAAAGACCAGCATCTTTAAGCGCGATACGGCAAGGTTCAATTGTACGAGCAACTAAATCAGCAACTAAACCTTCAAGTTTTGCACGAGTTACATTGATCACTAAATGTTTAGGACCAGTCGCATCAGCAGTGATGTATGGAAGGTTAATTTCAGTTGCAGTTGATGAAGAAAGCTCAATTTTTGCTTTTTCAGCAGCTTCTTTCAAACGTTGTAACGCAAGTGGGTCATTTTTTAAATTCACCCCTTGTTCTTTCTTAAACTCTTCAACCAAGAATTCAATTAATGCGTTATCAAAGTCTTCACCACCAAGGAAAGTATCACCATTTGTTGATAACACTTCAATTTGTTGGTCGCCATCAAGGTCTGCGATTTCAATGATTGATACGTCAAAAGTACCACCACCTAAGTCGTAAACAGCAATTTTACGATCGCCTTCTTTTTTGTCCATACCGAACGCAAGTGCAGCAGCAGTTGGTTCGTTAATGATACGTTTAACGTCTAAACCAGCGATTTTACCCGCATCTTTAGTTGCTTGACGTTGAGCATCGTTAAAGTAAGCAGGAACAGTAATAACTGCTTCTGTAACTGTTTCACCTAAATAGTCTTCTGCAGTTTTCTTCATCTTTTTCAAGATTTCAGCAGAGACTTGTTGAGGTGCTAATTTTTTATCGTTTACTTCTACCCAAGCATCACCATTGTCAGCTTTGATGATTTTATAAGGTACAAGACCGATGTCTTTTTGTACCGCTTGATCTTCGTAACGACGACCAATTAAACGCTTGATTGCGAATAATGTATTTTTCGGGTTAGTTACTGCCTGACGCTTAGCACTTTGACCCACTAAGATCTCGCCATCTTTATAAGCAATGATCGATGGAGTTGTACGTGTGCCTTCAGCGTTTTCGATTACTTTTACTTTATCGCCTTCAAGTACAGCAACGCATGAGTTGGTAGTACCTAAGTCAATACCAATAATTTTTGCCATGTGACGTTTTCCTCAAAAATTCTTTTGCAATGTTTTTGCTTGTTATCCGATATGAGAGTGAATCTATTTTTTTCAAGCGTTTTAGCGAAAAAAAATCTAAAAACTCTCAATTTTTTATTTATTGACCAACCATAACCATAGCAGGGCGCAATAAGCGACCATTTAAGGTATAGCCTTTTTGTAAAACGGTACCGATTTCATTCGCTTTAGCGTCTGGGGCAATGCCCACTGCTTGATGTAAATCTGCGTTGAAACCATTTTGAGTGTCAGCTTCTACAACACCAAATTTTTCCAGTGTAGTTAATAGTGACTTCAAGGTTAACTTAATACCCTCAAGTACAGGAGTTTCTTCATCACCCGCTGCTTGAATCGCACGCTCTAGATTGTCTACAGAATCCAGCAATTCTTTTGCAAATTTTTCAAGCACAGTTTCCTTATGCTTCTCAGACTCACGTTGAATACGCTCTACACTTTTTTGTGCTTCGTAAACAGCATTCGCTGTACGTGCTTTTTCAAGTTTAAGACTTTCTTCTAATTTAGTGATTTGTGCTTGTAAAGATTCAACGGTAACGTCGTTTGCGTGCTCTCCACCTTCAGCCTGAGTTTGCTCATTAGATTGCTCTGCTTGCTCGTGTTGAATGTCTTGAGCTTGCTCGTTTTGCTCATTAGCCATTGATGATCTCCGTTTAAATGGGTTTTTAAACATGTACAGTCCTTTTTGGCATCAGTATTTACTGTGTAAAACCTGAACTGCCATGCATATGCTGTAATTCATTAATAGGTATGAAGTATGGGCACTGCCTAAAAATTCAAGCGTACACGACAATTTAAAGCTTTTAATTTTGCGGTTTTAAGTAAAAATCTAAATTTTCGATCATAAAAGCAATAAATTCCTGCGTTATTTTGGGTAAATGTTGCCTAGATGCATATACCACCGACAAACTTAGCTCTGGCGCTGAAAAGTTTTTAAATAAAGGAACTAGTCGTTTTTCTTTTAAATCTTTTTTAACTAATAGTGAAGGCAACATAGCTACACCCTGAGCATGTAGACACATATCATAAACAGCATTTACATCATTACTTTTAAAGGTGACGTTTAAAGGATAATTCTGTGGTTGTTGCTCTTCATCAAAAAGAGTCCAGTATTGATGTTGGCTGTGGTGAGCTAAACATTCGTATTGAATAAGTTGTCTTGGGTGAGAGAGGGGGCTGTGCTGTTTTAAATAGTCTGGATGAGCACAAAATACTGATTCGATCTGACAGACTGGTCTCGCAATTAATCCATCTGCAACTTTTTGCGTTATACGCAAAGCTAAATCGACTTGTGCATCAATCAAGTCAATTGTATTTTCAGTAAGATATACATCAAATTGAATATGTGGGTGTTGCTTTTTAAATTGACGAATACATTCCCCAACGCCTAATTGAAATAAAAATAAACCACAAGTAAAACGAATCGTACCGTTATGTTGCTCGGGTGCTGCCAGCTCTTGTAAAAGTTGTTGTTGTTGTAAAATATTTTCGCAGTAGAGGAGAGCTTTTTCACCTGCTGGAGTGAGAGATATTTTTCGGGTATTCCGCTGAAATAGGCGAGTTGAGAATGTATGCTCTAGGTGTTCAAGATAGCGAGAAACCATGGCACGGGAATAATTAAGATGTTCTGCGGCTTTGGTTAAATTGCCATACTGAGCAATAGAAACAAAGACTTGTATGGCTTTTAATGTGTCCATCTGCTTTATCATTATTACAATTTATGCAACAGTTTATCTTAATTTAGTGCATTTACCTTACAGAAATTGCAATTTAAAGTATTCCTTATGAAATTGGAGAATACATAATGAAATTTTTTAAATTAACTGCTTCGGCCCTAGCAACTGCTACAGCTTTGACGATGGCTTCCTCAGCTTTTGCACAAGATCTAAAAATCCAAAGTTTTCTGGCTAAACCAGAACATTTTGGGGTGACTTCTACTTTAATTGAAGGTGATAAAGAAGTTCTATTAGTCAATGCGCAATTCTCAAAATCTGAAGCATTACGTATTGCTGCCGATATTCTCGATAGCGGTAAAACGCTAAAGACAATTTTCGTGAGTTATGGTGATCCCGACTATTACTTTGGTTTAGATGTATTTAAACAGTACTTCCCAAATGTACAAATCATCGCAACGCCGGAAACTGTTAAACATATTCAAGATACTCAAGCGCTTAAAGTGAAGTATTGGGGACCACAAATGGGTGCAAATGCGCCTAGCCAAATTATTGTGCCTCAAGCTTACACTGCTAAAACTTTAAAATTAGAGAATGAGTCAATTGAAATTAAAGGTAAGAAAGAACTCACTTATTTATGGATTCCTTCTTCAAAAGCAGTAGTCGGCGGTATTCCTGTATCTTCAGGTATTCATTTATGGATGGCAGATACACCAAAAGTTAAAGACCGCAATGAAGTGATTCAAACTCTAGAAAGCATTAAAGCACTTCAACCTCAAACGGTGGTTCCAGCCCATATGGTTGAAGGAGCTCCACAAGGTTTGGATGCAGTTAACTTTTCGATCGATTATCTCAAGAGCTATGAGAAAGCGGCTAAAGTAAGTAAAAATGCTAGCGAATTGAGTCAGCTCATGCAAAAACAATATCCAACGTTAAAAAGTGTGGATAGCCTCGAGTTAGGTGCAAAAGTTGTAAAAGGTGAGATGCAATGGCCGTAATTTAAAACGGAATATAATAAATTTTTAGAGAAGCCGTGGTCTATACCCGGCTTTTTTAATGGGAAAAGTAATTTTTAAGCAAAAAACCTCTGTAACATTCTACGCACCTTATATAGCATTTCTATAAAGAGAATTTTTTTGAGTAGAGTAAAAGGCTAAGATGAAAATTAAAAATTAATAAAATTAAACAAAAGCTTAAGTTACTACTTTTATATAAAAGATAGAGCTAAGAGTAGGGAAGGGAATTTAATAAAAAATTGCACAATTTGTACTTCTATTACTACAAAAGACAACCAATGATACGCACGCCAGAAAAAAAAATTGTGAATTATAGGCAGCGCGAAGATGAACTTTGCATTTAAGTGTTTGTCGTAATGAAAGGAAAACGATTATGAAAAAATTAGGTCTTATCTCTGTAGTACTTGCTGGTGTCGCTTTTACAGCTGTTGGTTGTGCATCTGAAGCTGGTTTAAATGCATCAGGTTCTGCTCAAACAAGTGCTAGCCCATCTGGCGTACAAGCTGGTGTAGGTGTTGATGCTGGCGTTTCTGGCCAAGCACAACCAGGTCAAGTTGATGCTGGTGCTTCAGGTTCAGTTTCAGGTTCTGCCACTGCTCAGTAATTCTTAGCGATAAGAACAGTTAAAAGGTTATAGAGTCATATATTTAAGATGCCGATTTATGTATGAAGTGAGCTGCTACTCATTACTCTATAATTAAGAGAGTTTAGAATTCTCAAAAAAGCCCCAAAAGACGTAGCTTATTGGGGCTTTTTATATAGTAAAGAATTTAGTCATCATGACGAGAATCTCGACGATTATGATCACGATCTTCTACCCGTTTTTTATCCCACTCGTGGCGTCTTTTATCGTCATCACGGTGTTTTTTATCCTCGTTATGGCGTCTTTTATCCCACTCATGGCGGTTTCGGTCTTGTTCGCGAGCATCTCTCCGTTGTTGTTCATATAGTCTTTTACGCTCTTCCCAACGCTTCCGTTCCCAATCACTATATCGACGTCCATCATTGCGATCATAGCGATTAGTATCTGGGTAACCATACCCACCACGATAAGAAGGGTCATCCGTATAAGCCACACAGCCTACAGTTAAAAGACTGGTTGCTAATAAAGTAATAACTAGTTTTGTTGACATAATCGTACCTCTTTTTGTCTGTTAACAATAATTGGCAAAAAACTCCTGCTTGAAACGACAGATTTGTTAATGACATTTGCTTTAAATCAGATTAGCGTAATTTAGTTTTTACCTTTGTATCTTGATTACATGAGTTGTATGCGAATATAGTCAAACAGCAACAGAATTCTGTAGAAAATATGAAGGATAAGAGGAATTCATGGAGATAGGCATGACAGCATTTAATCAAAAAATTCAAACATTGCTAGATAAGGGCCAAGGGCCCGCTGCTCGAGCCCTTGATAAGTTACCTCGATTAGCTCAAGAATCACTTGCCAAAATTCTTGGGTATTCTTACCAATATCCTGACTTGGACTCATTTACAAAATGTCTGATGGCTGTACAAATTAAGCAGGGGCGTATCGGTTTTATTGGTCCAGATCCAATTGAATCCAGAAGGCAGTTTGATACGCAAATGCTGGCTATACGCCAGAAATCAACGGATATTGATTCCGTAGAAGATATTCGTTTACCTCTTCAAAGTGGAACCGTTTTCGCGAGACATTATCATCCAGCACCTAATAAAAAATTACCTCTTCTTGTTTTCTATCATGGAGGGGGATTTGTTGTGGGTGGATTAGATACTCATGATGAGGTGTGTCGTATATTGGCAAAATATGCAAAAGTACAAGTACTCAGTATCGATTATCCTCTTGCGCCTGAGGTTTCTCCTCAACATTTAATCCAATCTTGTGAAGATGCTTTGGCTTGGGTATATCAAAATCGTAGGCAATTAAAAATATTAAAAGGTCGAATTGCGGTAGCGGGTGATAGTGCAGGTGGAAACATCAGTACAGTCGTGGCTCAACGATCAGTAAATAAACCTTATGCTCCACAGGCACAACTTCTTATTTACCCTACAGTCGATTTCAAGAGCCGACATCCATCCTTCTATGCCTATAACGAAGGATTGGTTTTGACAGATAAAGATATCAATAATGTCACTCAATATTATGCAACCCAGCATAACGTAGAATTAGACGATCCTATTATCTCTCCAACCTATGGCAACTTGAAGAAGAATCCACCGGCTTTTGTTATTACTGCTGGGCATGACGTATTACATGATGAAGGGAAAATCTATAGCTATAAGCTACGCCAAAATGGCGTCAAAATGTATTATGAAGAATACTCAGATCAAACGCATGGATTTATAAATCTGACGCCTATTTCTAAAAAGGCCAAACGTTACACCATTGAGTTCAGTAAAAACTTTAGAAAATTTTGGGATAAAAATAGCTAAATAAAAGTTTGGTCCATGTTTCACGTGGAACGTGGACTCATACTCAAATCTAAAATATAAGGCTTTAAATAAAAGATAATAAATACTCACTAGAATTCTTTTATATAGACGATTAAATTTAACCTTTATTAAGTTTTGCATTTTGCTGTAGGAAGATATGAAAAAATTATTAATGCTATGTTGCTTGGGTTTAAGCAGTCATTCTGTCTGGGCTGACACTTTAGTTGAAATGCAAACAAATTTAGGCAACATAGAAATACAACTTTATGATGAGAAAGCCCCAATCAGCGTCAAGAATTTTAAAAGCTATATAAAGTCGAACTTTTATAAAAATACGATATTCCATCGCGTAATTCCTGGTTTCATGGTACAGGGTGGTGGGCTTACTGCAAATATGCAGGAAAAGACCACTCGAGCACCAATCAAAAATGAAGCTGGAAATGGGATTGCGAACACACGCGGAACCTTAGCGATGGCTCGTACGGCAAATCCTGACTCTGCTACTAGCCAGTTCTTTATTAATGTCGCAGATAATAGTTTTCTAAATCGCTCTGCTGGTAATGCTGGTTATGCCGTTTTCGGAAAAGTGATTAAAGGAATGGATGTGGTTGACCGTATTGTAAAAGTACCGACAATCACTGATGGAATGCATCAGAACGTTCCTAAACAACCTATTAAGATAATAGAAGTGAAAATCAAAAAAGAATGAAAATAAAATATTTTAATATTTATTGTTTATTATCAATAATTTAAACTAATATTTTTGATTTTCTTAACTTTGATTGGGTGAAAAAGAATCGATCAAACACATATATTTAGAAAAGTGCTTGCGTACCATTTTTTTTCCCCTATAATGCACTCATCCCGACGCGATACATGAGAATATCTTAGCTTACAGGGTTAAGATGAAAAGCTTAGTATTGCGTTGAATTCTGTCTCTGACGAAGAGCAGAAAGATCATTAAGAGATTATGAAGAACAACTTGTGTGGATTTTTACTGATTGATTGATCGAAATATTATCATTGATTG
>NZ_JAVQNR010000043.1:0-42516 GCF_031799005.1 Acinetobacter sp. V102_4
ACCGAAGGTTGTGGCTGAGCTAACTTATCCGGTAACGGGTAAACACTGTGTGGATCGTATTTACACCGATCTTTGTGTGATTGATGTGACCAAAGATGGTTTGAAAGTGATTGAGAAAGTGGAAGGTCTTAGCTTTGAAGAGTTGCAGGCTTTGACTGGTGCAACTTTGATTGATGCGACTCAAAGGTAAGATTTAAACAGCCCCAAATTACGAGTTAAATCAAAAGTTTTTTGTATCAGTAATGCCTTACTTTTTAAGGATAAAAAGTAACAAAAATCCTTTGTTACTCAGACACAACATCCCTGTTGTGCTGAGCAACGAGGCTACATCCATGTCGCCAACGCGAAACACTGAATGGAACTCTTTGAATACGGTTCTTGCTTATTAATTTGGATTTTACCGTAATTCGCTATTGTGACAGGCGACATGGATGTCGCCCGTTGGACAGGGAGGCATGGAAACCTCCTCTGTTCAACAAAGGTTTTTGGTTACTTTTTTTAAAAAAGTGACAAGAATTAGCTACTGGCATTTGGCTCAACACGATAAGACTCCGTCATGACTACTCCTAATTTAGTAATGACGATGAACTCCAGCAAATGCTGAAAAAGAGTCTAACGATGTGGCAATGACAGCAACAGATTTCAAAATGGAAATGTAAGAATGAAAAACGCTTATATCATCGATGCCATCCGTACTCCATTCGGCCGTTATGCCGGTGGCCTTGCACC
Source organism: Acinetobacter sp. V102_4 (assembly GCF_031799005.1). Classification (NCBI taxonomy): domain Bacteria; kingdom Pseudomonadati; phylum Pseudomonadota; class Gammaproteobacteria; order Moraxellales; family Moraxellaceae; genus Acinetobacter; species Acinetobacter sp. V102_4. The sequence continues at coordinate 730 of NZ_JAVQNR010000043.1, forward strand.
TGTTCGTGCCGATGACCTTGGTGCTGTGCCAATTAAAGCTTTAATCCAGCGTAACCCAAATGTAGATTGGGAACAGGTCGATGATGTGATCTATGGCTGTGCCAACCAAGCCGGTGAAGACAACCGCAATGTTGGTCGTATGTCAGCACTTCTAGCTGGTTTACCGTATCAGGTTCCAGCAACCACTATTAACCGTTTATGTGGTTCATCACTCGATGCGATTGCCATTGCTGCCCGTGCCATTAAATCGGGTGAAGCAAACTTGGTGATTGCTGGTGGTGTAGAAAACATGAGCCGCGCACCTTATGTGATGGGTAAGTCTGACAGTCCTTTTGGTCGTAGCCAGAAGATTGAAGACACCACCATGGGATGGCGTTTCATTAACCCTAAACTTAAAGAATTATATGGTGTTGACACCATGCCCCAGACTGCCGAAAACGTAGCTGAACAGTTCAACGTGAATCGTGCAGATCAGGACCAGTTTGCCTTGGTGAGCCAACAACGCACCGCAAGCGCGCAAGCCAAAGGCTTTTTTTCTAAAGAAATCGTGGCAGTTGAAATTCCTCAGCGTAAGGGTGATGCTGTTGTGATTGATACCGATGAACATCCACGTGCATCGACCACACTTGAAGCTTTAAGTAAACTTAAGCCTGTTGTCAAAGCAGATGGTTCTGTGACTGCGGGGAATGCTTCAGGGATTAACGATGGTGCAGCAGCTCTATTGATTGCTTCTGATGATGCAGTTCAAGCTTATAACCTAAAACCGCGTGCCAAGATCATTGCTTCAACAGCAGTGGGCGTAGAACCACGTATTATGGGTTTTGCTCCTGCACCTGCAATCAAAAAGCTTCTTAAACAAGCCAACCTGACTTTAGAGCAGATGGATGTGATTGAGTTGAATGAAGCTTTTGCTGCGCAAGCATTAGCAGTGACCCGTGATTTAGGCTTGCCAGATGATAGCAACAAGGTAAATCCAAATGGTGGTGCAATTGCATTGGGCCATCCACTTGGTGCTTCAGGTGCACGCCTCGTGACCACAGCCTTAAACCAGCTTGAGCAAACAGGTGGTCGTTATGCCTTGTGTTCAATGTGTATTGGTGTAGGTCAAGGTATTGCTTTGATTATTGAACGTGTTGAAGCACTTTAAGGAGAAACAAATGCCATCTTTTCAATCTGCAGATGCACAAATTAACTATCAAACCTTTGGCGAACCTTCTTCCCCTGCTCTAGTGTTTTCCAATTCTTTGGGTACCAATTATGGTATGTGGCAAAAGCAGTTTAATGAGTTGAAAGATCAATTTTTTGTGATCTGCTATGACACACGTGGTCACGGTTCATCATCTACGCCTGACGGCCCATACACTGTAGAGCAATTAGGTGAAGATGTTGTCCGTTTACTTGACCATCTAAATATTACTAAAGCTGCTTTTTGTGGTATTTCTATGGGCGGTTTAACGGGTCAATGGCTTGCAATTCAATACCCTGAGCGTTTTAGTCATGTGGTTGTAGCAAATACTGCCGCTAAAATTGGACAAGAACAGGCATGGCTTGACCGTGCAAAATTAGTACGTGAGCAAGGTTTACAACCAATCGCAGCCACAGCAGCTTCGCGATGGTTTACAGATCCCTTTATCCAAAGTCACGCTTCAATTGTCAACAACCTGTGTAACGACTTAAGTGCTGGCAGCGCAATGGGTTATGCCAATTGTTGTGAGGCTTTGGCTAAAGCGGATGTCCGTGAGCAGTTAAAAGACATCAAAATTCCTGTATTAGTGATTGCTGGAACTCAAGACCCTGTAACTACAGTTGCAGATGGTCAATTTATGCAGCAGCATATTCCCCAATCAAAGCTTGCAGAAATAGATGCCTCACATATTTCAAACGTAGAACAGCCAGAAGCCTTTAATAAAATCCTAAAGGATTTTTTTATTAGGTTAATTTAATGATTCAAAAAAATGGCCTATAAGGGCCATTTTTTATATCTGCATTTACTTCTTTAAATTAATACCGAATCATGACCGATTTTAACTCGGTGTAATCTTCAATAAATGCATCTGAAAACTCTCTGCCAATTCCTGAAGCTTTCACGCCGCCAAATGGAACTGACGGATCTAAGAAAGTATGCATATTGACCCACAAGGTCCCTGCTTCAATTTTAGGAATTAAACGCAAAGCTTTGGACAGATCATTTGTCCAAATACTTGCAGTTAAACCAAAGCGTGACTGATTCATAAGCTGAATAAGTTCTTCATCGGTTTCGAATGGCATTACCCCAACCACTGGTCCAAAGGTTTCCTCTGAAAATAATGGATCATCAGTATTTTTGAAGGAAATCAAAGTCGGCTGTACAAAATATCCTGTCTGATCTAAAACCTCACCACCTGCAATAATCTGGTTGTTGGCTTTTGCCATATCTAAATAATGTTTCACTTTATGAAAATGTGGCTGATTAGACAGTGGGCCAAACATACTTCCTTCATCCATAGCCGATCCAATTTTGAATTGAGATAGTGCTTTAGAAAGTTTATCGACCAGTTCATCATATTTTGTGTGGTGTACAAAAAAACGCTCTGGAGATGCGCAAACTTGACCTTGATGCACAAAAGTTGCTTGCAACAAAGTTGGTAAAATCTCATCGATATTTGCATCAGCCAAGATGGCTATGGCATTTTTACCACCCAACTCTAGACTTACGCGGGTTAAATCACTGCTCATCGCGAGCTTACCAATGGCAATGCCTGTTGGTACTGAACCTGTAAATGAGACTTTCTTAACTAACGGCGATTCAATTAAATATTGTCCTGTATCCCCTTTACCCGTAACCACATTAATCACACCAGCTGGAATACCTGCCTCAATGGCAAGTTCGGCTAACCGTAATAAAGACAAGCTGGCAAACTCACTTGGTTTAAGCACAATGGTACAGCCAGTTGTTAAAGCTGAGCCAATTTTCCAAACACCAATCATGAGTGAAAAATTCCAAGGCACGATACCTGCGACCACACCAATCGGTTGTCTTAAAGTAAAGGCCGTATATTTTTCACCTTGCATTGATGGAATAGAAGGTTGCATGGTTTGGCCATTAATTTTGGTTGCCCAACCAGCAAAATATCTTAAGAAAATAACAGATTGTGCCACTTCAAGATGGCGGGAAATATTGATGAGTTTTCCAGTAGATAAAGTCTCGAGCTGAGCAAGTTCTTCACCATATTGTTCAATTAAATCTGCCAACTTGTTTAGTTTAACGCCACGTTCATACGGCGTAGTTTCAGCCCAAGCATTTTGAAAAGCATGTTCAGCACTTTTCACGGCACTTTCGACATCGTGTTGACTACCAATACTAATTTGAGCAACCACTTGTTCAGTCGATGGATTTACAATATCTACTTTATCTAAATGCTCAGCAGCAACTAATTTTCCATCAATAAAATGTCCATGTTGACGCGCCATAAATTGCTGTACGCTTGCTAAAATCTGAACTTCACTCATTTTTATTTCTCTCAATTCATTTAAAAGGATCTATTAATAGATGTATTGCAGAATCAACTGTGCATACACATTGGTTTTGTCATCGTAGTTTTGAGTGCCGCCACTCTGGATATCCTGTTTAGGCTTATAGAGTCCAACCAACGGAATAACGTTAAGTTTTTTATTGACGGACCAAACCGAGAACACATCCAGCTCATGTCCATCCACATTACTTAAAGACTTATTTACTGTTTTGAACTTATAGGCCAAAGCACCTAACATGAAATTTTCTTTTAAGTTCATCATGTAAGAGACTTGATGGATATCTGCATTTTTATTAAATGGGCCAGCATAATTTCCAGCAACTTCTCCCTGAAACCACGTGCCAAAACCGACCGTATTCCCATAAAACATTGGATCGTATTGGTCTGAAAAATGGCTAAAACGGTAACCTAATGAGGGCGTATATTTTGAAGATAAAAAGTTATAGTTCAGCCCTACGTAACCTGCATTTTCTTGACTATCTTTTTTATCTTGAATAACAAACTCAGACTTAACTTGTAACTCAGGTAAAGGTTGATAATTCAAACGCAAAGCATAATTTTTAAGGTCTTCGCGCCCTGAGACGTGTTCAGCATCTTCAAGGTCTAATACATTTAAGTAAGTAAACCCAACGCCCTTATCTTTAAGCTGATACATCAGATCGGTTACAAAGAGTTCAGATGAAAATTGTGCTTTATTATTCGATTTTAAATAAGCCAGTTTTAGCGTTGTATTCTCTTGCGGTTTGTATTGAAGCAGACTGGTAAAATCAAAGCTGCGTCGTGCTGCCAGATAATATGCCCCGCCTCGGTCTAAGGCGCCATCTGCTGGAGGTCTGCCGAGATTTAATGCATCACCCGCAATGAAAAAACCATCACCAATCATGATATTTTGTCGACCAATACTTAAATCATAGGTAGTCAACTCATCTTTATTGGTACCGTCTTTAAAGCCAATGATCCATTCATTTACATCTGTTTTACGTTCTTTGCCATTACTATTTTGGCCTGCGTCGCCATCGCCAAATGTTGCCGAGCTAATACCACTCAAGCTTGCATAGAGCTGATTGTTTTTAAAGGTATATTGACCCTTAGCACCATATTTAAGATGGCCTTCTTGCCAATTGATTCTTTCATCATCTAGGTTTTCACCGTTGTAACTTTTACCGCTGCTAAAAGCCCCAAAAGTTGCTTCAAAAGTCGGTTTAATTTCAAGCTCACCAGCATGAACAGTTGAAAAAAATGAGACAAAGAGAGTCCCTCTCATCACTTGAGAAAGTAGATTTTTCATACAGAATTCCTTTTTGCGAACGGCTTACCAGCGCTCAGGAATGGGTAACTTATTCTTTACCCATTCTGGCTCATGCACATTTTTAGTGATGGTCGTGCTGCGTGTTTTGCTCTTCTTCACCCAAGTTTAAAGTCGGGGTGCTGTCAAAGAAGTTCCAAGGTTTGATGAGCGTATTGACCCACTCTGTAGGCATGATTGGCCATTCTTCAGCACGTGCCACATGCGTTGTCCCAGTTGTCATCCAAACCACGAGGTCTTTATTTTCAATATTTTCGTTGTTGCCAATGAATTGTCCTAACCCGGTATCATGAGTCGAACGGTTTGAATATTTACCTTCAGGATAGCGCTCGTCTGGATTGTACTGAGTCACCCAAATTTGCTTATCCATAAAGTTCAAACGTTTAAATAACCATTCGTCTTTAGAAAAATTAGCACCTTTCGCAACAGGGTGTGTTCCACCCGCAAACGGAATCAATTGGTAAGAAACTGGATTACCTAATTTATTTTCCTTGTTGAAGTTTGTGAGTAAGCGAATAGTTGATGGATCAAATTTTTCAGCTGCATTTTGCTCATTCGTAATGACCTTACTATCAATTTGCATTGTGCTTGTACGCACACCACCTTTGTCATTAGCTTTCACCACAGGGTCCATATGCATAAAGCTGTTGTTTTCCCCGTCTACATCCATATCTAAGCGGAAGTTATAGATGTGCTGATGCGTTGTACCCACAATATTATGGTCAATTAAAGTTCCATATTTAGTGTCTTCTTTTGCGGTACTGTCATGCATGGTGCGTGATTTAACGCCTTTAACAGCTTCAATACCCGTTGCACCCGCATTAATCCCAATTACACCATTTTGGGCAAATACCCAATCAAACATGTAGTCGTAGTTACCCACTGTACTAATCCAGCGCACCACAAGTTCACGGCGGGCTTCACTCGCATCTTGGTTACCAAAAATTTCGTGATGTTTATATTCAGGTCCAGCATAACGTTCAAATACAGCAATGGCATTTGGAATTACTTGTGGCTGGCCTTTATAGTCTGCAATCACAGCATCAAGTAAAACTGCGTTGTCGGGCGCATCTGTTCCCGGAAGAATAGATGAGGTCAGCGTACCCATACCATATTCGCCAGAGTCTAAATAAGATTTGAAGTACCATCCAATATCAGGGTCGCCATATGGGACCACCATTCCACCCAAATTGCCTTCATACATGACTTTGCGCTTTACGCCTTTGTCTTTATAAGTCACGGTTGAAAGCTGTAAGCCAACACGAGAATCTAACGCCACATGTAAACACCAGTTCCCCCAATGTATGGTTTGACCTGTAATGCTAAAGTTCTTACCCTCTGGTTCAGTAATATTGAGTGGTTTTAGCTTACTTGCTACCGGCTTATTCGACATATAAGGTCGATTTGCCATTGGCACAGGAATGATCGCACCTTCTTCAATCTTAATAATTTTTTCTTTATCTAAATCGACTACAGCAACTAGGTTCTCAATAGGATGTGCCCAGTAGTTACCATCTCCAGTGTCTAGGTAAGCGACAACTTTTAATATATTGAGTTGTTTATCAAGTCCATCTTTACCGCCAAAATATCCAACAGTTAGTGGTGTAGCAATCACTTTCTTCACATCACTAATGCCACGTTTGCGTAACGCGTCTTGATATTCTTTACTCGTCTCAATTACACGCTGTACGGCTTCAAAATTATCGAGCAGCACCATTCCATGAGTGTCTTTAAGGACATTCCATTTGGTAACTTGTTGAGTGTTAAGATTAACTTCACCTTCAATCGCTTGACTCCCCTTTAATAAAATAAATGAGGCAATACGATCTTCTTTAAATTCTTTGTGATTAATAAAATAATCCCAAACTTTAGCTTTTTCTGGTTCTTTTAACTTTAACTCGGCAAAACGCATATTTTTATAGGCGTATTTCGAGCGATTAATGACATCAAATGTCTTTTTAATTTCGTCAGAATTTAAACTATTAAGAGGATGAAACGTATTTTCAATTTTGAAAGTTTGATCTAAACCAGACTGAAATACTTCATTAAAAAAGTCTTTTCCAATAACAGGTTTACCATCTTTGATTAATAAAGGCACACTGAGCTTGAAAGGTTTGCCATTCACCAAAACCTGATCTGAATTGGGTTTGGCTCTAACCACCATAGAACCCTTGGTAATCATATAAGTATTGGTAAAATCATCTTTTACAACTTTGGCGCCCTGCTCACTCATATTTTGATAAAGTGACACCATTTCGGCCTTTCCACCATGAGCATAAGCTTGAGTATTTAATCCCCAAAAGCTAGCAGCTATTGATAAGTTAAGTGCCAATATTTTTTGTATGTCATTCAATAATCGTTGTTTACGCATTGGTTTCATCCTTTTCATCTATCCCTGAACTATCTGAATCAGACAGTTAAAAATGCACTTTCCTGTGAGTGAAATTCATTAGACCAACTTAATAGTTCTATAGTTATTAAGCTTATCTAACCTGCTCTAATGAATTTAATTTCAACACAGTTACATAGGGCTAGCTTGTTCAGGAATGACCCAGAACTTGTCTAAAAATGACATCAAAAAATGAAAGGTTTAAGCCGACACACCGTCTCTAAATTCTTTAGGAGAAATACCGTAAGTCTTTTTAAAGATTTTTGAAAAATGAGCGCCGTCCCAAAAACCCCACTTCAAGGCAATTTGGGTAATCGAGCTTTGTTTATTTCTTTTATCGAGTAAATCTGCTTTGACTTTTTCTAAGCGTTTGAGCTGTATATATTTGTTAATAGATAAATTTTCTTGAAGAAACAGACGATAGAGATGACGTAGCGATACCCCTATATGTTCTGCAATTAATTTAGGTGTTAAATCCGGTTTTGCTAAGTTTTCTATAATATAGCGCTCAGCTTTTTCCATCAGATTATTTGAGCTATTAATATTTTTATAATTAATTGTAGGTTTGATTAAAGCAATTAGAGCATCTTCAAAAGCATTACCATCTTCGGTTGCATACCAGAGTTTAATATTTTCAGCAGACATGTTTTTCAAAATATTCTTGAGTAAAAAACCACTCATATTTTGAGTAATCAGCTTTCCAAAATATTCAGTACTAATATTTTCTTTAAGTAATTTTTCACGCGACAAGTGCACTGAAATCTGGCTGACTAACCCTTGCGGATACATAGAAATGGTTTCGACCGGATCGACCAACACAATATCGCCTTCATTCAGGCTTAGCGTTTCATTTTTATACTCGAGCAGCATTTTTCCCGAATACTGCAAAATCAAAAAGCAAAAACGATTATTCACTCGATCGATTTCATCGGCTTTTCGGACAATCTTATTTGCATTATTTCTAATGAACGCAATTTCGGTATCACCCAATAAAAAGCATTGAACTTCTCCAATGAATAAATTACGGGTGCCGTCAAAATCTGTTTCAAAATTTCCGCAAACATTCTTGATATGGTGTGTCCAATTCAACAATGCATCACTTACATATTGGTTCATCCCTTACCTCTCTATACACGTGCCACCGCGAAACATTTTCTTTCGCTGTAGTTCACTGTCTTGGCTTATTTGCAATCATGTTTTATTGATAAACAAATTGTGTGCCAAAAATTCCTTATCCTTGGAATTCTTTTGATTATAGTCAGCTAGATGTAAAGAAGCTGATAAATCAATTCAATTTATCAGCTTAATGAGGCTTATGCTACTCCTGCAAAGTCTCGCAGCATGGTAATAAAAATATCCTTTTGTTCCTCAGAATATTTTTTAAACACTTCATTTTGGTGGCTATCGGCAATATCAAATAAATACTGCGCCGTTTGTTTACCTTTCTCGGTCAGTGCGTATAAATTATCGTGATCGACCAGCAATCCTTCAAATTTTAAAATTTCAGCCGATCTTTCTACCTCTTGCATTGGCATGGCAATATCTCGTGGTAAATCTTCTTTACTTGAAGCAGTACCACTGGCCAAAACCAGCAACAGCCGTGATTCACTGGTTCGAAAGCCAGAAGCCATTTGCTTAGGAATATAGTCAGTCTGATAAGCTTTAAAAGCACGACTCATCAAGTAGCAGACATTATTATATAAGTGACCATAATGTGTTTGGTCTACGCCGTTTTCTTCAGTTTGTTTCACTTGAAGGCTTGGATGCGGCATGACACAAGAATATGCGCCTTGATGATAGACTAACGGGCTTCGACCTTGGTCATGAAAACGAACCACTTTACCAACAATAATCCAGTGGTCACCGCCTTCAATAACTTGATAACGTTCGCACTCAAACACCGCAGAACAATTTTCTAAAATTGGTGCGCGTCCTGCACCAAGTTGAAAGTTCGTGTCTGCAAATTTATCAATATTGCGTCTCGAAAACTTATTAGACAGTTCAATTTGCGTGCCCGATAAAATATTGACAGCAAAATGTGTCGCTTCTTCAAATACCGAAAAACTTGAAGATTTTTTATCAATACTCCACAAAATAAGTGGTGGATCGAGTGACACCGAGTTAAAACTATTTGCGGTTACACCGACTTTCTCGCCTTGTGCATTTTGTGCAGTAATAATAGTAACGCCTGTTGCAAAATTTCCTAATGCTCGTCGGAACTGTAGTGGATCGACCGTAAACTCATCTATTTGTTGTAATACATTCATCATCTTTCTCCTAAACCTTCTCTTACATCCATATAAATCACGAGAGCATTAGATATCTAAAACTAACCTCGGTGTTTTAGAGCGCGAACAGCACACCAATATTTGCTCATTGCTGGCTTTTTCTTCATCAGTAAAATAAACATCTCGATGATCAGGTTCGCCTTCAATCACATCGCACATGCAGGTTCCGCATACGCCTTGCTCGCAAGACATTTCAATCTCGATACCTTCTTTAGCTAAAGCCTGCAAAATAGTTTCGCCAGCTTCTACCATAATGATTTTTCCGCTACGCTCAGCCACCACCTCAAATGAATCTCCCGAGGTGTCGGTTTCGACTTGGAAATATTCTTTATGGATTTGCTGCTCAGGAAAGTCGTGAGTCGTGGCAAGGTTAATCACCCAGTCCATGAAACCGACTGGACCACAGGTGTAAATATGGCTCTCAAGGTCAATACCTTTAATGGCAGATTCAAAAAACGCTCTGTGGCTTGCACCTTCGGATTTAAAATGGAAGGTTGTGTATTTTGCTAACTCACCATTTTTAATTTCATCAACAAAAGCACAGTTTTCAGGGCTAGCTCCACAGTAGTGAAGCTCAAAGGATGTGCCTTCAGAGGCAAGTTGATATGCCATTGTGATTAACGGCGTAATCCCAATTCCACCGCCAATCAATACGCTGTGTTTGGCTTTTAAAAGTGGAAATAAATTTTTGGGCTCACTGACCTGAATTTGCATGCCATCTTTAATTTCATCAAAAGCAGATACTGAGCCGCCACGTGATTCAGGGTCACGTAAAATTCCAAGGCGGAACTTACCTTCATCATTTGGATTTTGGCAAAGTGAATATTGACGCACCATCCCATTTGGTAAATGCACATCAATATGCGCACCCGCTTCAACTTTTGGCAATGTTGCAGAAGTTGCAGATTCAAATTCCATGACTGCAATATTTCCGCCTTCAACATGGCGATTTTTAACGACAACATCATAAAGTGTAGTCATGATTTAACTCCCTTTTCATGCGTTAAGCTCATGGCTTAACGCATGAATAAACCACCGTTAATATCCCATGTTGCACCAGTCACAAACCCCGCATTTGGACTCGCGAGCAACCCACAAGTTTCAGCAATAAAATGCATGCTACCTAAGGCTTTAACAGGAATATTCTGGATGAACTGTTCCATTTTTTCGTCTGGCACCACGCTATGAACGATTGGTGATTCCATTGGTCCCGGTGCAATCGCATTGACTGTTACACCTTTTGCAGCAAATTCTTTAGCAAAAATTTTGGTTAAAGTGACAATGGCACCTTTGGTTGCCGCATAGTGTGCGCCCGTTGCAGTGCCACCGTTTTGCCCCGCTAAAGACGCCATATTAATGATGCGTCCATAGCCTTTTTTAGCCATATATTGACCAATAATTTGGCAAGCCTGAAAAGTGCCACGTTGATTGACTTGAGTCACCCAATCAAAATCGGCTGCGGTAATTTCTAATACCGGAGTTGCCTTGGTGACAGTTGCATTGTTAATCAACACATCAAGTTTAGAAAATTTCTCTTCAATCCATTGCACCACGGCATGAAAATCTGCTTCGACTGAAATATCTAATTTCACTGGAAACATATTTTGTGCATATTGACTTTGTGCCTTGGCGTTTTCGGCTTTTTCAAGCGTACTTGCTGACAAAATCACTTGATGGCCTTGGCTCGCAAAATATTCAGCAATGACATTACCGAGTCCAGAAGCAGCACCTGTCACTAAAACAACTTGTTTCATGTTACCGCTCCTAAAGAATGTAACTAATACCAGCTAAGGTATCGGTAGAATTAACCAAGTTAATGATTTTACGGTTAATTTTAAAACCAGTATCGGCATCACGAGTTAGATGGTAAGTAATATCTGCGGTGTAATGCTTGAGGTTTTCTTTACGGAACTCACGTAAGTTTTGAGCACAGCGTAAAACGATTTCATTATCTTGGTCTTGAATAACTCGTACACGAGAAACACTACGTACCGTATTTGCTTTCGGCGCTGTAGAAATCGCTTCACCATTTTCAAGACGCTCTACACGTAAAGTACGCATATGGTTATCGTCATAGGCATAATTTAAGTTGTTTTCGTAGTCAGTTAGGTTTGGGTCAATCGGAATGATATAAACGCCTTTTTCATTCCATAAATTGAGCCATTCACGATATTCACTATGGTCTAACATGTCTGCTTCAGCCCAGATGAAAGCAGTGACTTCATTTAATAATTGCAGATTCATATCCATTGCTCTCTCCTTAAGCCGTCATCATCTTTTTCCACTGCTGATAGGCTGCACGCATACCTGTTTCAGCACTGACATCACTTTTTAAACCATCCTCGGTTTGCACTTCGCCCGGTAATCCACGGTTCAACATGATCCATAAATCATTGCCTGCATTGGCGCCGTGTTGTACGCGTTCCCAAGCTTCAGAATCATCTGGCGTACCAAAACCAAATGGGCCTTGGAAATGTTCATGCAAACGTAAGCGATATTGGTTGGCAATTTGCGGACCACCATCCATCGTAATCACCGAGTGATGAATTTCTGTTTCAGCAACTGAAATTGGCTGCAACACACGGAAGAACGCCATTGAACATGCAATATTCGGGAATAAATTTAAGTTAAAGCCAGAACCACCGACTGCACGCACAATACGGCGTACTTCTAATTCTTCATGACCTTCTTCACGCAAAGCTTGAGCCAAGTCTTCAAAACGTTCTTGAATTGGACGCTCCATGAGTTCTTCGTCTAAATCAACCAGTTCAGGAATCATCACCATCACACTGTGACCATTTCCTAAATCTTCAACAAAACCCGGCTGGTTTTCGAAGTTAAAGAGTTCTTCAGTTTTTTCATCAACAGAGCTTAAGAATGACTTGTGTACCAACGGGAAGTGATATGCATCGGTGGTATTTTCAAGCTGGATTTTCCAGTTACCAGGGAAACGGAAACGGTGTTCACCTAACACTTTAATTGGATAACCAGCCCCTTGTTTCATAAACAGGTCAATCCATTTTTTTGCAGGTCCAAGGAACTCTTCAAGCGGTTGAATGTCTTCTTTAAATGAAGCGAAGATCATGCCGTTATATTCTTCTACACGTAGACTCACCAGCGGTAACTCAGATTTATCTAAACAATCACCGTAGCTTTCTGGAGATGGCACACCGCGTAAACTACCATCAAGTGCATAACTCCAACCATGGTACGGACATACAAAACTGTTGGTTTTGCCTTTTTTATGTTCACATACGGTTGCTGCACGGTGACGGCAACGGTTTAAAAGTACATGGACTTTCTTTTTACGGTCACGTACCGCAACAACGGGCTGTTTACCGATGTTAATGGTTTTATAGCTTCCACCTTCTGGAATTTCGCTGGCATGAGCAACCCATACCCAAGTGCTATAAAAGATTTTTTCCATTTCTTCATCAAAAATGCGTTCATCTTTATAAAGAGAAGTATGGGCACGGTCACTTTTAACTAAAGTTTCGTAATCAGCGCCAATGTTATGCGTTGGGATAATACTGTTCATATCAATAGTCCTTTTAAATATTCCTGGGTCATTCCTGGGAAGGTACTGGCAGTTCGGCTTCACTGTGCCAATGCGATACGGGACGACTGAAAATATTCTGTGTCTGGAAATGTTTAATCTTCCATGTTCCATCTGCTTGCTTTTGAAACTTCACATTGAGCTTTGCTGTATTCAGATGACTACGGCCATCTTTAAACGTTGAAGTTTGCAACATAAGCCATGAAGCATTTGCATGGTTTTGATCTACATAAATTTGTTCTGAATTTACAAAGTGCGCATTCATAACAAAGTGAGACTCTTTTTGGGTATAGCTTTTAAACATGTCGTAAATCGACTGCCAAGAATCATATCGACCAAACGATTTGGCATATTTCTCGCCAATACCTTCCCAAATGCAGTCCTGATCAAAAAGATTCATTAACTCATCAAGATCTGTATTTGCATTGAGCTCATCACAGATTTCCATATAACGGTTCAGGCAGTTACGAATGGCGTTATGGGCTTCTAACTGTTCTAGCCGCTCTATGATTTCTGCAATATTCACTTTGTCATTCATTGCGGTCGCCTTAACGTTGGATAATCAATTCGCGTCCAACACGAGCTTCAACTTTGCAATATTTCCAAAGTTTGTATGGACCTTCGCCAACCACTGTAGTTCTAAACAAATTACAAGCCGCGTGTACGATTTCAATATCTGGAACATCTGCAAGCAAGTATGTCGTCCACGGCCAACCTGCACTTGGACCAACCATACTTTGGTCATCATCAAGATTTCCAAAAACATGAACACCCGGTAAGTCATGAATGCCATTCCACATTTCACCAAACGCTGCCCAAACCGCTTTTGCTTCAGCAGGTTCTGCATCAAAAAAGTTTTGGTTAATACCCATGCAGAACAAAACACGTAATGATTTTTTAGCTTCCATCTCAATATCCTTTTTAAAAATTAAAAACTTATAAATAACCTGGGGTTGGCTTTAACCCAAAACTGATTGATCCTGCATTTTGTAAAGTCGCATCACCCATAAAGGCATGCTGGGTCACCACGTTGGTGTCATTCACAAAACGGCTAAATGGATTGTTGGTATAGATCGCTGTCATGCCAGCTAGCATTTGCATTTTTCGCGTCACTTTGGCGCAAACTCGAGCTGCATGGGTACATGCCAGACGCATATCGCTAATTTGTTCAGCAGTTGCCTCATGTCCAGCAATAATTTCATTCCAGACAATGTCCATGGTTTGATAAAACCAAGATTTTGCCGCCTGAAACTCTGCATCTGCCTGAGCAAACTCATATTGAGTTACTGGGCGGTTGGCAATTTCTGATCCGCCTGTAATGGATGCTTTACCGGGTGCCAATTTTTCAAATTCTTCTAATGCAGCAGCTGCAACACCAATACCCACCACCGTTAATACTTGAGTAGCTAAAGACAGTGACGGATATTTAAAAAATGGTTCGCTTAGTTTTGAAGGTTCACCACGTACAAAGGTCCATTTCTTTTCGACCAATACATCTTCGACGACTAAGTCATGGCTTCCCGTGCCTTTTAGGCCAACGGTATCCCAAGTCATTTCAATTTTGGCTTTTTTGGCAGGCATCACTGCCATGCGTGGTAAGCCCTGCATTTCATTATTTTTAAGTGGTGAAATTCCTACCCCAACAATGTCAGCTCCCATACACCCACTTGAAAATTTCCAACGTCCACGAACCACTACACCTTCATCGGTAATTTCAGCAGGTTGTGGTGGAAAAATACCTCCAGCAAACACCACATCTGGGCCGTTTTGGTACAATTCTTTAAGTGTATCTTCAGGCAAACTTCCTAGGTACGCAGGACTCATACCGAAACTTGCCACCCAACCCACTGAACCGTCAGCTTTAGATAAAGTTTCGATTAATTCACAAAACTGTCGTGGTGACCATTCTTCACCGCCAAAACGTTTAGGAACTAATGCACGGTAAACACCAATTTGTTTAAGTTTTTCGATAATGTCTTGGCTCACATACGCCTGATTATCGAATTCGCCTGTACAGGCACGCTCACGAATTTCTTGACACAAAGCATCTAAGTCAATTGCTTTGTCTTGAGAAGCAAACTCCATTTTAGACAACTTATTCATCATCTAACTCCTTGTAATTTATTGCATTGCATCAACACAAAATTTAGCTATAGCGCATAATTGCTCATCTTTTTGATGCTTCGATACGATCTGTAAGCCCACAGGTAAACCTTCACTGGTTTCAAGTGGCACTGAAATGGCGGGATGTCCTGATAAATTAAATGGACGAATTAAACCCGTCAGATTCAAAAAAGCGACTGTATTTTCAGCTTCAGCAACTTTTGGTGGAATTTGCGGAAGTGTCGGTAAGATCAATGCATCATACTTTTCTAATAAAGCATCAAGTTCTTGAGTCAGCTGCTGCTTCACAACTTCGGCTTGCTTTACTTGCTCTAAGGTAGTTTCAGCAGCTTTTAAAAGGCGATTATTTACATCAGTACCAATTAAACCTGTTTTGGTTAACTCACCAAAAGCTTGCCAGTTTTCATAATTAATAATCTGCATGCCTGCATCATAAGCAGCTTCAAAATATTCAACTTTTTCTGAAGTGGTCTGTAAATTCGCTTTTTGAAGTGCTTGTTGAATGCAATTCCAAATAACCTCATCTGCTTTTACATCTAAAACAGCAAGTTTTGGTGCGCTAGTACATTCAATAGGCTTGAAAGTTGGGTCAATAATTTGCATGGCTTTTTCAATCATCTCGACTGAATTTGCAAAAGGACCAACGCAATCTAAAGAACTTGACGGCGGATATACGCCTTTTCGACTTACACGACCAAACGTTGGTTTTAAACCAAAAACCCCACAGCATGCAGCGGGCATACGTATAGAGCCACCCGTGTCGGTACCTAAAGTAAAGTCAGCTTGTTTTGCTGCAATAGCCGCAGCCGAACCACTTGAAGACCCACCAGGAATAAGTTCAGGATATTTTGGATTAATGGGTGTACCAAAAGCGTGATTAATGCCAGTAATGCCAAAAGCCAATTCGTGCAAATTCGTTTTCGCAATAATTTCACAATCTGCTTTTAATATGTTTTTAACGACCTCAGCATCATCCTGAGCAGGCTCAACATCTAATAAAGCGCTACTGCCAGCAATGGTTTTTAGACCCTGAATATCAATCGTATCCTTCACCATCACCTTGAGCTTGCCATTTCCTTTATGCACGCTTTGGCTAATAATATTCATTCACTTTTCCATGTATTTTTATCCATTGATTAAAATATGGGAAAATTTAATGGAATTGTCAAGTATTTTTTATAATTTGTACTCAAGGAAATATGCAAAATTTTGTTTATAATAGGATTACCCTTTTTTCCTAAGTTATTGCTTAGCTATGCTTGATCATTTAGAACAATTTCTTCCTAATAAAGAACCGTCGAGTATTCAAAATTTCCCTTTTTTTTGGATTTCCCAAGTTAATGGAAAGTATTCACAACTTATTGAAAAATCAATAAAAAAACTAGGTATCGACAATACACGCCGTAAAATTATTTTAAGTACCAATGCCCTTGGAGAAGCAAGTATTACCGATATTGCTAATCTTTCGACGTTAAAATTAACCACTGCAACCAAAGCTGTATATCGGTTAGTTGAAGATGAAATTGTTGAAGTCTACTCTTCTACTTCGGATGAACGGATCTCAATGGTGAAATTGACCGCTAAAGGTGTTGAGCTAGTTGAACAGATTAATCAGATTAGTGTTGTGACCTTGGCTGGTATTTTGAATGCTTTTTCAGAAGATGAACTCCACAATCTAAATAACCAGTTGAAGAAATTATTTGATCTTATGCCTTCAAGCTAACTTAGGTCTCTTCTTCATCTTGTTTTAAACATGCAAGAGTAAGCAGAAAACCGATATGATCTTCTGCTTACTTTTTAAAAATTATTAATATTTATCAAAAACTTAAAATCATAAAACATCATTTTTTTCCTACAAATCATAATAATTTCTAAATTTTTCGACTGTTTAAATACCTATTAGGTATCCAAACATACTTAATAAGTAATGGAATTTTACATATAAAAAGAAAATAATATTTCCATCATATAGAAATTCTAACCCTCTTCTTTAACTATCTTTGTCTGTATATGCAGTTTGTATGTAAGGCAATTCTTCAATCAAACAGGTTATTTATTTTTCAAAAGTTATTGGGGGGACACCAAACTATCTTTTAGGAAACATAGATAGCCGAGATTCAACTTCTCTAAAAGAGTTTTATACATAAGGATTAAGTGTATGAACCAAAGTAATATTGCTGTTGAAAGGACACAAAAGAAAACCAATGCATATGCATGGTACGTGGTCATACTTTGTATGTTGGCCTATATATTTTCATTCATTGATCGCCAAATTCTGGCGCTTATGATCGAGCCGATCAAAGCCGATCTTCAACTTTCAGATACCCAGTTTAGTCTATTACATGGCCTTGCCTTTTCACTGTTTTACGCCGTCATGGGCTTACCTTTAGCCTATATTGCCGACCGTTTTTCACGCCCAAAGCTTATCTCAATCGGTATTATTGTCTGGAGTTTGGCAACAGCCACTTGTGGTTTAAGTAAAAACTTTATTCAACTATTTTTAAGTCGTATGGCTGTTGGTGTAGGCGAAGCTGCCTTATCTCCTGCTGCATATTCAATGTTCAGCGACATGTTTAGTAAAGATAAACTCGGTCGCGCTGTTGGTATCTATTCTGTTGGAGCATTTTTAGGTGGCGGTATTGCCTTTTTAGTCGGCGGTTATGTCATTAATTTACTTAAAGGCGTGACTTTAATTCAAGTTCCTTTAATAGGCGCACTTAAGGCATGGCAAATCGCTTTTTTAGTGGTGGGTTTACCCGGCATCATTATTGGTTTGTTATTTATTCTGACGGTTAAAGACCCAGCACGTAAAGGTCAGCAGCTCAACCAAAACGGACAAGTTGATCAAGTCAAATTCAAACAATGTCTTCAGTTTATTAAAAAGCATTCAAAAACCTTTGCCTGTCACTATTTAGGTTTTACCTTCTATGCTATGGCGCTCTACAGTCTTACTAGTTGGACACCTGCATTTTATATCCGAAAGTTTCAACTCGCTCCAACAGAAACAGGTTACATGCTCGGTACCATCCTGTTAATTGCAAATACATTAGGGGTGTTTTGTGCAGGTTGGTTAAATGATTGGTTTATCAAAAAAGGACGCCAAGATGCTCCGATGATTACAGGTGTGATTGGTATTGTTGGTCTGATTATTCCAATTTCATTTTTTACTCAAACAGATCAGCTTTGGTTGTCGGTTAGCTTATTGATTCCTGCGATGTTCTTTGCGTCTTTCCCTCTGGTAATTTCGGCAACTGCCTTACAAATGTTAGCGCCAAATCAATTTAGAGCACGCCTTTCAGCTCTCTTCCTTTTGATCAGTAACTTAATTGGGCTAGGTATTGGCACAACATTGGTCGCAATCATTACAGATAAAGTTTTTGCTAATCCTTTAATGGTTGGCTCATCTTTATCTATTGTCGGTGGGTTCTCTTGTGTGCTGGCTTTAATTTTACTTTTCAAAGGCTGCAAATTCTTTAGTGAAAGTATGAAGCTTGAAAAATTAAATTAATTGAAGAAATCACCCGCTATTTAACAGTGCTCCCTTTAAGAACTTAGGGAGTACTACACAAATATTTCACAATACGTAATGCCTAGGACTGGCGCATCTATTTTGGAAATGGATTATGGAATTATTACACCGCTTTAAACCGCAGACTTTAGCTATAGCAACTTTAGTATTGATGTGTGGCAATTCATGGGCTGCAAACCCGAATCAGCAAACTGAAGATGAATGGAAACTCACTTTAAAAAATGCCTACATTAATCGTAATTTTGATAACGATGCACTCAAAGACACAGGTAGCTGGTCGCAAGCAGCATCGTTATTTTATAAGTCGAAAATGCATGACACTCCGTTAGTCATAGCTGATAAGCCTATCACGATTGGGGCTGATGCTTCTGTCCAATACGCTGTGCGCTTAAGTTCTGACAAACACGTCGCAGATACAGTTTTGCCTTTTAATAAAGAAACACAATCTCAAGCATCCGACTATTTAAAATACGGCGCGACCTTAAAGCTAGGCTATGATAAAACTTTATTAAGTGTTGGTGAGCTTTGGCTGGATTTACCTGTAACTGCCGTAGATGCTAGCCGTCAGTTACTTACTTCGTATTGGGGAACCAATCTTAAATCACAACTTTCAGATCAGCTTTATGCCGAAATTGGTCGGGTTGAAAAAGTCTCGCCACGAAATGAAGAAGACTTTAAAAAGTTTTCTTTCACTGCAAATGGAATTACTAAAGAATCTGATGGTTTGAATTATATTGACCTGCGTTATCAATTTACGCCGTCTTTAAAGGGTGAATATTACTTTGGTAATTTAGAGGATCTGTATAACAAGCATTATGTAGGACTTGAGCATACATGGAAGCAGCCAACTTTTGCCCTAACTTCCAAGTTTAAATACTTCAATGCCAAAGATGATGGCAATACTTTTGATATCGATGCGCAGAACATCGGCCTACTTGAAACTGTAAAAGTGAAAAACCATACCTTTGGTTTAGGCTACCAACAAATTATTGGTGAATCAGCTTATCCACTACCAGATGGTTTCTTACCAGAAACCTATTTCATTAACTGGAATGCAACTGGATTCTTTAAAGAAGATGAAAAGTCTTACCATGTCATGTATGGCTACGACTTTAAGGACTATGTACCAGGCTTAAATGCGATGGTGAAATATGTTTATGGCCATGATTTCAAAGCAGCCAATGGCGAGAAAAATCACGAAACTGAGTCAAATGTGATTTTGAACTATGCATTTCAGCAGCCGTTCTTAAAAGGTGTTGCCCTGCAATACATTCGTATTGATTACAACGTCAAACATGGCAATGATTTTGGTGAAGACCGTTTATTTGTCAATTACACCAAGAAGTTCTAAATATAAAAAATTACCCCCTAAAATTTAGGGGGTAATTTTTATCCTAATTTATTGACCAACCTTAAAGGCAAAACCTTCATTGCAATACTCATTGGCAACCATGGCCACTGCGGTACATAAGCTTTTACAGGTTGTTTTTCGATAGCTTTGACGAGTGCTTTGCACCCTGTTTTAGCATCGACTTCAAATGGCAAATGTTTAGCACCTTCATTCATTTCAGTGCGAATGTAACCTGGGAAAATGGTTGAGACTTTAATTGGTGTATCCAGTAATTCAGCACGAATACCTTCAGCCAAGTGAGCAACCGCAGCTTTACTTGCTGCATAGGTTGATAAATGTTTTGGTAATCCACGCATGGCACTCATGGATGACATCACCACCAAATGACCTGCGTTTTGCTCTCTAAAAATTTCAACCGCAGCTTCACATTGTGCTAACGCAGAAATAAAGTTGGTTTCAGCGGTGGCTTTGTTAATTTCAAAATTGCCTTTACCAATACGACGACCATTTCCGACTCCAGCATTGACAATAATTCGGTCCAAATAACCAAACTCTTGCTTAAATGCACGAAAAACTTCGAAAACCTGATCGTAATGAGTCACATCCAAACTTTTTGCAATTACTTTTATACCATACTGATTTTCAAGTTCAGTTTTTAAAGTCTCTAATCGGTCTAAACGGCGTGCACAAATCGCCAAGTTATAGCCTTTCGCTGCAAATTCATGAGCCATACCCGCACCCAACCCAGAACTTGCACCTGTAATTAAAATTGTCTTTGCCATGCTTTTATCCTTATTTTTAAATCCATGTCAGCAAATCTGGACGCTCAGCTTTTATAAAATGATGTTCATTTAAACTTAAAACCTGAGCTTCATTTCCAACTAAACGTAAAGTGGTGAGACTTGTATTGGTAATTGCCCAGTTCAAGGCAAAAGTTCGATTGGGACTCAGTTCAAGTAATTTGCCAATTGCTACAGAAATCACACCACCAGAGGTAAAAACAACTGCATAACGAGGTTTGGTTTTTGCCAATTCATCACAAAGTTGTTGTAGTGCCGTTTCAACTCTATCTTTAAAATGCGGCCATGACTCATCATATTCATGATGAAAATCGCCATCAGTCCATCGTCCAATTGCGCCTTCGAATATTTTGGCAAGATAGGCACGCGGGTTCTGTTCTTGTGCTACGTCAGCTTTTAACAATTCCGGTTGTTCAAAACGCGGTTCATAACGTGCAAAAACCTGCTGATGATTAAACTCGTTCCATAAACTATTGTGATTAATCACTGCATCTGGAAAGCATTCATTTAATGCGAGTTGTGCGGTTTGTTGATGGCGCTGCATGGTTCCGGCCACAACATAAGGTTGTTCTTTCAATATTTGCTTAAAGTATTGCCCTAATAAAGTCGCTTGAGCCTCCCCATTTTCAGACAACTCATCATAGTTACTTTTACCAAATGATGCCTGCCCATGTCTTACCAGATAAATTGTGGTCATTTTCTTAAAATACCCTGTATTTTCTGTAGAGATTGCTGGGCAAATTCCGATTCTTGAATTTTTTGCTGCCCAATAAGTTTTAAAGCTCTTATATGTAACGCATGAATGACGATCCAGAAGTCTTTAAAAGCTGGGTTTCGCGTTTGTTTATGGTAATAGCGGTAGTAAATTTGCTGAGCAATCACTGCTAAACGGAATACGCCAAATACCTCGTAAAAAACCCAATTTTGAGGGTTCAAACCTGTTTTTTGTAGGTAATAATCAACAACTTCTTTACGAGAGAACATTCCCTTCAAATGGGTAGGCTGACGGCGTGTCGATCTGAAAATCATATTATCCGTAGGCTCAACCCAATAGGCTAAAGCACTGCCTAAATCCATTAATGGATCACCCAGTGTTGCCATTTCCCAATCCAGCACGCCAATCACTTCAGTTGGATGCTCTGGATCTAAAATCACATTATCAAATCGCCAATCGTTATGAATAATGCAAGTCGTGGAATCTTGAGGGACATTATCTTTCAACCATTTTCGAACATATTTAAATGAAGGAACGTTGAGCGTTCGGACCTTTTCATAACGCTTATCCCAACCTTCGACTTGTCTACGGCAATATCCTGTACCTTTGCCCAGTTCAGCTAAAGGCGTGTTTTCATAAGGAACTTGATGTAACTCGATTAGCTTATCAAGCACATTTACACAAAGTTGGTGAACATCCTCTT
Organism: Acinetobacter sp. V102_4; assembly: GCF_031799005.1. Lineage (NCBI taxonomy): Bacteria > Pseudomonadati > Pseudomonadota > Gammaproteobacteria > Moraxellales > Moraxellaceae > Acinetobacter > Acinetobacter sp. V102_4. The sequence goes on from NZ_JAVQNR010000043.1 coordinate 23,003, forward strand.
CATTAAATCTAAGCTCTGGCGGCAATTTTGCACGGGGAATAATTCCCTCAATGCGTTCCATGACATAAAAATCACAGCCAATAACGGTTTCATCCTGACAAAGTGCCACCATTTTAGGAAGCACCGGATAATAAGGCGCAAGATTTTTTTGCACCATAAATTCACGGGCCATATCGTGGGCTGACTTCGCTTTTGTTCCTTTTGGAGGACGTCGTAAAATTAAATCGGTATTTTCATACTTTAAACGATAAGTCCAATTTGAAGCACCACCTGTATATTGGGTCACGATTGCTGCGCCAACCAACTCAACACCTTGGTTCTTTAACCAGCTTTCAACTGCTCCAATATCAAGTTCTTCACCTTCACGTACTTCACCGCCTATATCAATTACCGACATTCTAATTTCCTTTAAACTTATACTTTCTTATGACGACCGTAACCACGTTTGGCTAACTCTAATTTGGCAATCATGCCTTTATGTACTTCATCTGGACCATCAGCTAAACGTAAACTACGCGCTTGAGCAAAGAAACCTGTTAATGGTGTATCTCTTGAAACGCCCGCGCCACCATGTAGCTGAATTGCCATGTCGACTACTTTTTCTAAAACACTTGGAGCCACCACTTTAATTGCAGATATTTCTGTTAAAGCGGCCATATTCCCTAAAGTATCCATTTTATAGGCTGCATACAAGGTTAAAAGCCGAGCTTGGTCTATCGCTACCCGTGCATCAGCTACCCGTTCGAGGTTCCCACCGAGTTTTAAAATTTCTTTGCCAAACGCAGTTCTAGACATACCACGGTCAATCATCAGTTCTAAAGCTTTTTCAGCAGCTCCAATACAGCGCATGCAATGGTGAATACGTCCCGGCCCTAAGCGGCCTTGAGCAATTTCAAAACCTTGACCTGCACCACCAATAAAGTTTTCAATAGGTACTCGAACATTATTAAAATGAACTTCACCATGTCCATGTGGCGCATCGTAGTCACCAAACACTGGTAACATACGCTGAATTTCAACACCCGCCGTATCAATAGGCACTAAAACCATGGAGTGTTGATGATGACGGTCTTTGCTTTCATCTGGGGTATGAGCCATAAAAATAATGACTTTGGCATTTGGGTCACCTAAACCAGACGACCACCACTTTTTGCCATTTAAAACGATTTCATTACCTTGTATGAGTGCAGTAGCTTGCATATTTGTTGCATCACTTGAAGCAACGTCTGGTTCAGTCATACAAAAAACCGAGCGAATTTTTCCATCTAATAACGGCTGTAACCATTGCTGTTTTTGCTGTTCACTGCCATAGCGCCATAACAATTCCATATTCCCTGTGTCAGGTGCGTTACAGTTAAAAACGGTGGGTGCCAATAAACTACGACCAGTTAATTCGGCAATGTGAGCATATTCCTGAACTGTTAGCCCTGCACCAAGCTTGTCATCTGGTAAAAACATATTCCAAAGGCCAGCTTGCTTCGCTTTAGATTTCAGCGTTTCTAGAAGTGCTGGCCACTGCCATTTTTTCCAGTTTCCATCCGGATTTAGCTCATGAACTTCTTCCCAAAATTTTGCTTCAACAGGTTCTATTTCTTCTAGAATAAATCTTCTTGTTCGCTCGACAAAATCTTGAGCTGTTTTTGAGAGTTCAAACATTATTTTTCCTTTACATCATTATCTTGTCTTTACATCAACATAACTTGAAACTTAATATGAATGAAATGATTTTATTAAATAATACATCATGAATAATATTCATAACCTGCATGGGCTCGACTTAAGCTTTTTCCATCGAATAGATATCAATTTATATCCGCTTTTTATCGCGATTTATGAGCAAAAAAGTATTTCCAATGCTGCAAGCAGCCTTAATATTACGCAATCGGCAGCAAGCCACGCCTTGCAAAGGTTACGTCAACAACTTGAAGATGATGTATTTATACGTGTAGGCAATAAAATGTCTGCAACGCCTTTTGCAGAACAGATTTACCCCACTGTGAAGCAAGCGCTTTTAACCATTCAAAATATTAGCCAGCAGAAACATGCCTTTGACCCAACCAGTTTAAAAAACTTAAAAATCGCCGTGCATGATGAAATTGAGCCTATTATTCTTCCAAGACTTGCTCAACATTTTCAAAATCTTAATTTAGATTTGCAGTTTGTGAGTATGAAGCTAGATCGAAAACATATTATGGCAGACTTGGCGACACAACAGCTCGACTTCGTGATTGATTTGGAACAATACTTATCTCCGAAAATTACCTTTGACCATCTGGTAACAGATGAATTTGTCATTTGCAGTCAACTTAAAGAAGTCGATTTATCTAGTTATATCAATGGTCGACACATCGGTGTTTCGTCACGCCGTACGGGTGCTTTACTTGAAGATATTTATTTAAACCAACATCAAAAAATTTCAAGAAATGTATTCATGCGCTGTCAAAACTACTCAACGGCGTTACAAGTTTTGGGAGCTCAAGCTAACGCAATATTGACTATGCCCCGAATGATTTTGCAGCATTTATCCTATAGTTCGGAAATTCGTTTGCATTCACTCCCATTTGAGATGACCAATATCAAAATGGGGATGTTTTGGCATGAAGATTTAAGGGATAATTTAAGGCATCAATTTTTGCGACATGAAATTATTAAACTTTTTCAATAAAGCAAATTGATCTACTAACGCCTACATCGTACAAGGACCTGTCATGAGTAAAGATGAACGAATAATCCAGAATCAGGACAACAAGAAAACTATTCGTCATGAAGATTACATTGCTGGTATCGGTAAAGGCATGGCGATTTTAGATAGTTTTAGTAGCAATCAACATCGCCTAAACATTTCTATGGCTGCTGAAAAAACCGGACTTACCCGAGCGGCAGCAAGACGTCATTTATTAACCTTAGAATATCTAGGCTATCTTGAGTCAGATGGTCACTATTACTATTTAACCCCTAAAGTTCTTAAATTTTCGGGGGCTTATTTAGGTGCAGCCCAACTTCCAAAAGTATCGCAGCCTTTATTAAACCTATTAACTAACCAAACCTCTCTTATTTATTCGGTCATGGTACTTGACGGTTATGAAGCCATTACCATTGCACGTAGTGCGGCGCACCAACAAACTGACCGTGTAAATCCATACGGCTTACACTTGGGTAATCGCTTACCTGCTCATGCGACCTCGGCGGGTAAAATTTTACTGGCACATTTAAGCCAAGAAGAACAATTGGACTGGCTTCAAAAATACCCACTACAGCGTTTAACCAAATATACGCATATTGAAAACGATAAATTTTTAGAGTTACTACAAGAGATTCGAGAACAAGATTGGTGTTATTCACGTGAAGAACATGAATTAGGCGTTCACGCACTCGCCGTACCTATTTATGGGCAAGACTTTAAAGTCGTTGCGGCTTTAAACATTGTTTCTCCAACCATGAAAACAACTGAAGAATATTTAATTCAACACATTTTGCCTTTATTGCAAGAGACTTCGCGGGATTTAAGACAAGTTCTTTAAATTTTGCTTAGGCTATTTCTAAAAGTAATTAAATGGGATTTTTAAATAACGGACGCCATTCGCTTCAGGTTCCGGAAAATTTCCTGCATTCATATTAATTTGTATTGAAGGCAAGATTAGTTTTGGCATTGCTAAAGTTGCATCTCTTTCTTGACGCATTTTTATGAATGACTCTTTAGAAACTTGTCGGTTTAAATGAATATTGCTTTGCTTTTGAGTTTTAATGTCTGTTTGACAGATGTATTCATCTCGACCTTCTGGCTTATAGTCATGGCACAAGAACATACGCATCTCATCAGGAAGTGCATAAAGCTTTTGTACCGAGTCATAGAGCTCAGCAGCACTTCCTTTAGGAAAGTCACATCTAGCCGAACCATAATCAGGCATAAATAAAGTATCACCCACAAAAACAGCATCAGCAATTACATAGCTTAAGCAAGCAGGTGTATGCCCTGGCGTAGGAATGTTATAGGCTGCTATATCCCCTATTTTAAAATGCTCATGATCTTCAAATAAATAATCAAAAGGCTGATTTTTATTAAATTTTTTAAAATCAAAATTATAAATAGCAGAAAAAGTTTCTTGTACTACTGAGATTTTTTGACTAATGGCAATTGTGCCACCCAATTTAGATTTTAAATATTGAGCAGCAGTCATATGGTCGGCGTGGACGTGAGTTTCTAAAATCCATTGCACTTTAAAGTTTTGAGCCAAGACATAATCGACAATCAGATCAGCATTGGTTGTTTTTGTAGTCGCCGAAGCTGCATCGTAGTCAAGCACACTATCAATAATCGCGCATTGACGCGTAACCAAATCCGCAACAACATAGCTAAAAGTATTGGTATTTTCATCAAAAAAATCTTTTACTAGAGGTTGTTGCATAGGTTTAATTTCCTTTATTTAAGACTCGGTAAATCAACATTCCTAATAACATTGCGCCAATAAAATAAAGCGCTTCAAAATGTCCTAACCCAATAAGCGTTAAAGCCGGCGCTGGACATATGCCTGCTATTCCCCAGCCTATACCGAAAATAAAAGCCCCGACAATTAACCTTTGGTCAATCTGTGTATTCATTGGTAATTGAATTTGTTCATTAAAAAGTGTTTTAGGTCTTTTTATAGCCTTTTGAAACGGAATAAATGCCACAGCAATAGCACCTAACATTACAAACATTAAGCTGATATCCCACTGCCCAAAAATATCTAGAAACCCTAAAACTTTTTCAGGATTAGACATACCAGAGATCATTAAGCCCAATGAAAACAAGCTACCAAATATAAAAGCAAAGATATTTTTCATAGGATTACCCCAACACATGACGAATGATATAAACAGTTAACATGCCAGCAAACATAAAAACTGCTGTCGCTATCATCGAACGTTTTGATAACCTGCTCATGCCACAAATACCATGACCGCTTGTACATCCAGAGCCTAGCCGTGTTCCAAAGCCCACAATTAGACCTGCTAAAATAAGTGCATATGTGTTGGCTTTGATTTCAATTTCAGGCTGATAAAAATAGCCATATATGAAAGGTGTAATTACCAATCCCGCAATGAACCAGAATGCAGAATTTTTAAAGGTGTCTTTAGTGGGATTTATGATTTGAGCAAGCAATCCACTAATTCCAGCTACACGACCATTTATATATAAATATCCAACTGTTGCGATGCCGAGTAATAAACCACCAAAAAAGGCATAGACAATATTTGACATATAACCACTCTTAACAATATATGTTTTTATAATATGTATTATACGCTGATTCTTTTAGAAATACTTAATATAAAACTTTTGAGTTTATAATTCTTCTTAACAAGAAAAAGCCCCAAGGTTTTGGGGCTTTTGTCATTAAATTAGATCTTTAATGCCTAATTGTTCAGGCAACTTTTCCATGACTTTATTCAGTCTATTATTTGCTGGAGAGATACAACCTGTGTAATGGCTTAATTTTGTTTCCGTGCCATTTGGTTGAATCCAAGTAATGTGATAGCTAGACATATCAGTTGCAGTTTGCTGACAACCCGCAGTTTTTGATTGTGTACCCGTTTCAGGGCGATAAGTTTTTAGATCATCTGCAAGTTTTTTATAATCTTTTACACTACCTTGAATTTCTTTAACGCCTATAGCTTTAGTGTATTGTTTACCTTCAAAGCGAATTAAACCTGTAGGTGTTACTTCTACAGAATAGATTGGACATGCGCCAAAGCATGGACTAGAAGCATAACGAATAGTTTCTTGTGTATTCGGTGCTTGCTGAACAGATGCACAACCCATCAAAGCTAAACCAGATAAAGTTGCAAGAACCAAAAATCTCATCGTATCACCTATTATTATCAAGTGGCTTTAATTTATCAAATCATACACTTCTTGTCATTAAAGACTATTTTTTGTGATTGTTCTCATTAATTCACACACCATTATAATACTTAGGCTATTTTCATAATAATCAAATATCATAATCTAAATTGCATAAAAAAAGGCCCATCTTGCGATGAGCCTTAAGCCAATAAAAGCTTAAAATCCTGAAATACAAATTATTACTGGGTAGTAATAACCTGCAACACCATTCTAACGTAATGCTATAAATTATATAAATATAATATAAATATATATTTACGCTTGTTTTTTCAACAAAAAAAACCTGATTTTTAAGTGTAATAAGTTAATAATGTTTATTTCTAATTAAAATTCACCACCTTAAGTTAAACAAAACTTAACAAAGAAATAAGATTTATTTATAGGTAAAACATTGTGAAAAAAAATCTCACAGTTCGGCTACATCTAGGGTTCAAGCATTATCAATCTTAGGAATATTTTAGGTTTTGCAATAAGTTAAAGCACTTTTTTACTATTTGGTAAAGCTATCTAGTTAAAATAATAGAACTTCCTCTCAGGCTTTAATACAAAAAATATATTAAAGTTAAAGGCAAAAGAGAAATGCTCTCTTTTGCCTTATTTAATTACTTTTCCAAACTATAAGCGACTACATAATCACCATGATCAGGAGACTGACGAGCACCGCCTGCCGTAACAACCACATATTGTTTACCTGTTTTCGGTGAAACATAGCTGATTGGGGTTCCTTGGCTACCTACTGGCATACGTGATTTCCACAGTTCTTTACCTGTAGATGAATCAAAAGCACGTAAGTAGTAATCTTGTGTTGCAGCGAAGAATACCAAACCGCCTTGTGTTGCCATTGGCCCACCAATAGTTGGCATACCAATTGGTGCTTTTAAGCCCATTTTGATACCCATAGGTCCAGTATCCTGTACTGTACCAAGCGGTACTTGCCATGCAATCTGACGAGTTTTTAAATCAATCGCAGTCATGGTACCAAATGGTGGTTTTTGACACGGAATGCTAAGAGCCGACATAAAGCGGTTTTTATTCACTTTATATGGTGTACCTTTCATTGGCACAGCGCCCATACCTGTATTTACTTTCTCTCCACCACTCGCCTGAATCTTAATATCTTCAGGGGTCTGTTCCATTAACTGAATCCATAACCCAAGACGCATATCGTTTACGAACATATAGCGATGTGTCGGATCAAAAGCAATGCTACCCCAGTTCATGCCACCCAAAGAACCTGGGAAGCTTAATGAAACGTCAGTACCTGGTGCAGTAAATAGACCTTCGTAACGCATTGACTTAAAGTTAATACGACACATGAGCTGATCAAACGGCGTTGCACCCCACATATCTGATTCAGTTAAAGTCTGATTACCAATTTGAGGCATTTCAACAGAACGCGGTTGAGTTGCACTGTATTGCTCACCCGGAATATTGGCAGGCTTAACTGGCTGTTCAATCACTTTAGTTAATGGTTTACCAGTTACACGGTCAAGCACAAAGAATTGGCCTGATTTGGTTCCAATTACAACAGCAGGTTTAGTCGTACCATCTTTTAATGGGAAGTCGACTAGGCTCGGTTGCATTGGCAAGTCAAAGTCCCATAAATCATTATGAACAGTTTGATATACCCACTTTTCTTTACCTGTTGTCGCATCAAGTGCCAAAACAGAAGTATTATATTTATGATCTAACGGATTACGGTTACCACCCCAAATGTCGACAGATGAACTACCCATAGGTAAGAACACCGTATTCATTTGCGGATCATAAGACATTGCAGCCCAAGAGTTTGCTGAACTACGTTTATACGTTTCACCCGGTTTAAGAACATAGTTAGGGTTCGGATTACGTGCGTCAAATGCCCAGCGAAGTTTACCGGTAATCACGTCATAACCACGGATAACACCACCCGGCATATCTGCAGCAACGTTATCGGCAATACGGCTACCCACTACAATGGTTGTACCCGCAATAGTCGGTGCAGAAGTCACTTCAAAACGTGGAGCTTTGGTTCCAGCCCCAAGACCTTCTAACAGATCAACCGTTCCATTTACACCAAAATCAGCACAGCGCTGACCGTTATCTGCATTGACTGCAATTAAACGACCATCAGGTGTATTTGTATATAAACGGCGTGGACATGCCGTATTGGTTGCAACTGTGGTTACTGCATTTGCACCAGCCAAAGTTGGTTGTACAAGTGGCTTAGTCGAATCAAAATATGCAACACCACGGCAGCGCTCCCAAGCATCGGCTTTAGAGTTCACCTCAGCTTTCCAGAGCTGTTTGCCTGAATCAGCATCGATCGCAAAAATATTATTATGCGGTGTACATAAAAAGACTTTATTCCCAACTTGTAGTGGGGTCATTTGGTCTTCCGCACCATTACCGCTACCCGTTGTAAAATCACCGGTTCTAAAACGCCAAGCTTCTTTTAGTTTATGAACGTTATCTCGGTTAATTTGATCGAGAGCAACAAAGCGACTACCACCTGCATCATTTCCATAATTTTCCCAATTCACCTGTTTTTTAGCAGGGTCAACTGGTACTAAAGGTAGCTTTTCACCTGAACTTGCTACTGTTGGATGTGGTTGAAACATTTGGTAGAGCGCAATCAACATACCAACAACAACTAACCCACCAACTGCATAAGATGAAGATGCCAAGCTAGTTTGAAATTGGTAACGTCGAATTGAAGGCAAGGTAAATAACAATGCGGCAAAAAGACCAGCAGGAAACATTAACCGCGAGAATAACGGCCAAAATTCCCAACCTGCATCAATCAGCGACCAAATTACTGTGCCAACGAAAACAGCCGCAAAAATCCAGACACCAAGCGCCTTTTTACGAAAAATACTAAATGCAGAAATGGTAATAAACAGCCCTGCGACGAGGAAATACCAAGATCCACCTAATGACACTAGCTTTCCACCGCCTACGATGTAAAAAACACCAGTAGCCAATAAAACTAGGCCTAATAGAAAACACCATATTTTGAATAAGATATGAAACTTAGAATCTGACTCAGACATAGATCCTACTCCACATATACTGAACACAATAGTTCAAGCATTTGGGCCAGTTAAACTATGTCTAACCAGCCATCAACATTGTTAAAAATTGACTTTCACGCTAAGACCAGCCACCCAAGCATCATCGACCGCTTTTACACCAGCAGGTTGATGGATATATTGAATGTTTGGACGTAACATAACGGCCGGAGACCATTGATAGGTATAGTTCAACTCGACATTTAGTTCGTCGTCTTGAATTGGAATATAGTCAGATGCAATCGCATCATAGCTATAATATCCACGACTTTCGTTCGTTGCGATCTGCTTATCTTTAGCACGATCATTGACCACATAATTGGCAATACCAAAACCAATCGAATCATTTGGACGGCTATCAAACGGCCCTTTATACCAAAGTGCAAGTTGTTGTGTACTTTGAACAAAGGTAGTTGCTTTATCATTTACAACACCGTTCAAGCTTAGGTATAAACCACGTTTAGGGTCTTCACCTTTATGGGTAAGTTGTTGCTGAGCATTAATCCAGAAACTTTGTTTTCCGTCATGAACTTTGCCGGCAGTTTTAATGTCATTCGCTTCTGCTGTTGAGTACAACGCCCCTACTTTATATTCACCCGGTAAGCCATTAAAAGCAGCAAGTTTTGGTTTCCATGCAAGCTCAACAGGTATGGTTGCACCCTTCACGTTGTTCATATCCAGATTAAAACCATCACTGTTTGATTCGGTTTTAATGTTGTCCGGATTTACCTCATAAACACCGACACCCAATGTCCACTCAGGCGCAAACTGATATTTAACGTTTGTAGCCCAAACACCGACTGGTGAGTTGTACCAAATTGAACCGATTGATTTTCCTAACTGCCCACCGCAAAGCAATAAGTTCTGAAACTCACATTGAGAACTATTAAAGTCCTCTGACATACCCATACGGCCCACTTTGACCTGTACTGTGTTATCAACAAAACCTTTTTTGACCCATGCCTGAGACAGACGCCAGATTTTACCGCGACCATAAATCTCTTGGGCATTGCCCAATTGGCTAGAACGCGGGTCTTTAATACGCTCGAGAGTTAATGCATTCCCGTCACGTTTAGTCACGACTAGGCTCGCTGTTGTATCTTTCCATCCAGCAATTTTTTCTAAGTCGAAGTTTGCACCTAAAGAAAGTTGTGCAGCATTTTCAAAAGTATTGCTGTCGTTGTAACCACCATCTAAATTTGTGGCAGCTTGGCTCATAATAGAAGCTGTAAATTTATAGCCCTGTTGCTCTAGCTGCTGGCGCTCACCATTCCAGTCACCAAGTAACCATTGACGGTCTTGCGACCACGGCTCATTCGCAAGCGCAAATTGGCTGCCTAATACGGCGATTGTTAATACACTCAGTTTCATTAAATTCGGCATCTTAAGTCCCTTTTATCATTTCTATATTTCTATACTGCGCCTCAGTTTGAGGCGCTTTCCTTATTGTTATTTAACACTTGTAAAACCAAGCTCAGAAGTTGCACCAAAACGATCAGTGATATTCGCTGTAATTGAGGCAACTTTTACAGTTGGCTTCCAATTCGCTTTTGCAATTCCTTGTGCATCTGTAGCAACTGTTATTGCCCCTAAATATTGCTCAGCTTCTTTTGATGCCGCATTTTGATTACCAAAAAATTCAACTTGGTAACGTTGATTTGGTAAACCATTAACTTCTACTGCAACTGAACCTTTATTCGCAGTTAATTTAGGAGCTTTAATACCCTGATTAGGTTGAGCATTACAGCCTTGTTGATTTGGTTGAGTACATGTTTTTTGTTGTTTAGATGGATCAACAACCACACCACCACCACGAGAACCTACGAATCCTTCATGCTCAAGTGCAGGTACACCAAATACAATTGCACCTAAACGCTGATTCGGTGCACATGAACCACCCGCTTCACAGCGTTTAATATCTTTACCATTGTCCCAAATCAGGTTTTTAGTCAATGTAATTTTTGCATTTGCATCTTTTTCAGAGCGAATCGCGACACCAATACGGTTACCATGAACTCTGTTGCTATCGAGAATGTTGCCATCGCCAGTCATGTTAAAACCAATCGAGTTATTGGTCATTTCATTGTAGGCAATATAGTTACGCTTACCCCAGTTAATCTGTAAGCCATCCGAATAGTTTTCAAATTTATTACCGACTACGGCATTGTCATTACCCCACAAAATTTCAATACCTTGTGATGGCTCTGGGTTTGCTTTAGTTGAAACAAAATGGTTATTTGCAATCAGGTTAAAAGCAGCACCGCGGGTTAGTTCTAAACCATCGCCATTATCTTGGAAGATGTTGTCTAAAACTTTATTGTTATTAGTCGTGGTTGCCGTTGGGTTACCTTGTCCATCATCACCAGTTAGCATGACACCCGCACCACCATAGTTATTACTAATACGGTTATGTTGAATAAGGTTATTGCTTGAACGGTTAACCAATACACCAATACAGAAACGATGAATATCTAGACCTTTTAAAGTGACGTTATTTACATCGCGTAGTACTAAGCCCGGTAAAGTCATCGTACGCACATTGGTCCCATACTGTTCAGGGTTTGCGCCCGGGCAAGCTTTCGCACCTTCGCCTTTAATATAGTTTGAACCATCGATCGCGATATATTCACCAGTTTTATCCCACTGAGTACCAATGATTTTGACCGGTGCTTTAATCTCAGGAAGCGCGCTGTTTAATTTGATTGCATAGGGTGCTTTGCCCACTGCCTGAATCAAGATTTCGCTCGCATCGGCTGGGTTAGCATTGGCTTGCTCAATTGCCCAACGTAAAGAACCTTTGTTGCTGTCGTCCTGATAACGGTCAACAACATAAGTTTGCGCAGCAGCTACACCTGAAACCATCAAACCTAATGCAAGAGTAGTTAAACGTAATGTATTCATTTCATCATGTCCTTATGATTTATGGGTTTGTTGGTTGAACGGTTTTTAAAATCTGTTTGAGCTTGGTCACATCAATTTGACCGGGTGCAGAAGCCTCACCAATCATGCCAAAGCTATAACTTCCGCCCATATTGGCTGTCGCAACACGAGAGATCGTCCCTAACTGCCCCATTGACATGGTCAATAAAGGTTTAGTGGTTTGCTGACTTACTTTTAAAGTCGCATTCATTAGAGTGAAAACGTCTTGTTTAGATTTTGGCATTACTGCAATTTTAAGAACATCTGCACCCATCTGATCTTGTTTTAACAAGCGTTTTTCAATTTCATCTTGGCTTGGTGTTTTTTGGAAGTCGTGATTAGACATCACAACCAACACTTTCTTTTGATGCGCTTTTTGAACAATTTCTGAAACTACTTTTTGATCACGGAACATTTCAACGTCTAACCAGTCCATGAACGGATTTTTTAAATAAGCCTGATAGGTCTTACCATAATCCACATCACTAATTTCAAGTTGACCACCTTCGTTTTTAGTACGAATTGTGGCAATCATTGGCTTATTGCCTAAAATCTTTTTCAATTCATGACCTAACGCAATGACTTGTTTTGTATCACTAGCAAAACTGAGTAAATCAATACGAAACTCTGCCAAATCAGCATCTGCCGTATTTGCAATAACTTGAGCTTGCGCTAAAGCTTGTTCTTTAGTTTTTGCTGTAATCGGAACAATCGTTTTAACAGCTGTAGTAGCAGCCTGAGTCTGGGTAGCTAAAGCGACAGGTTCAGCATTCACCTGTGCTGTAAAAAATGGGAGTGCAAGCAAACTTAAGCTTAATAATGTTTTCATGTTCATATCATTCATCCTTAAAAAGGCTACACGCATCCATAGACGAGCATGTGTAGCCTTGGGTGTTTCTTAAATATCAAAAAATACAGTTTCGTCATCGCCTTGAATACGAATATCAAAGCGGTAAACAACTTCACCGTTTTCTTCAAAGCGCTTTGCAATAAGAGTTTGACGACGTGGTGCCCATTCAATGCTATTTAAGATTGGATCATTGGCATTTGCTTCTGCTTCATCTTCAAAATAAACACGCGTATTAAGACCTAAATTAATACCACGAGCAAAAATCACTAAAGCGATATGAGGTGCCTGAGTTGAACCTTTACGCCCCGCAGTTGCACCCGGTTTAATAGTATTGAAACTCCAAATACCCGTTTCAAAGTCTGCACCAGTACGGCCCCAACCTTGAAAAGCTGGGTCAGCTTTTTGCTCACGTGTATCAGCCTGACTTGGGTAAATACCATTTGCATCGGCCTGCCAAATTTCGATAAGCACATCGCGTAGAGGTAAACCTAACCCGTCAAATACTTGCCCTTCAAGACGGATACGCTGGCCTTGGGTCTGGTCTTGTACAAGCTGGTTATTAAAGTTGTTTTCAAAAACTTCGATATTTGCTTGTTGTGGTAACAAACCAATGTGAACGTAAGGACCACCCGTTTGAGATGCTGTTTCTTTTAATTCCTGAAAATTCCAGTTATTCATGCTAAGGCTCCTGATTAAGTCAATTCGTTTTCGAAGTAAGTCGCTCGACGTCCACGTAAAGTGATGTCAAAACGGTAACAACGGCTATCAGCTTCGATAAAGTTGTTTTTATCTTCTAGTGCAATTAGTGCACGACGTTGATCTTCAGAAGGAATGGTTTTTAAAATCGGACAAGAGTCGATTAAAGTATCACCTTCAAAATAAAACTGTGAAATCAGGCGCTGAGCCCAACCATCAGCAATTAAAGAGAAATGAATATGTGCCGGACGCCATTCATTAATACGGTTACGCCACGGATATGGACCCGGTTTAATGGTACGGAAAATATAAAAACCGTTTTCATCCGTTAATGTACGACCACAACCACCGAAGTTAGGGTCCATAGCACCAATAAATTTATCGTTTGGATGACGGTAACGACCTGAAGCATTGGCTTGCCATACTTCTAAAAGCGCATTTTTTACAGGACGACCAAATTGATCACGAACATAGCCATGAACAATGACACGCTCACCAATTGGCAAACCATCTTTGGCATAGTTCAAAATCAAATCGTTATCTTTTGGGCCAAACAGATTTGAAGAAAAATGCGGTGCAGTGACTTCAGTTAAAGTCTCGTTAATAGAGATCAATGCATTTTTTGGCGAACGTAATACACTTGTTTTATAACCTGGCGTATACGCTGGTGGATGATCATCTGTATTACGTTGGGCGTAAGCACCCCAGCTATGTTGTGACATCTTTATCTCCTTAATCCTGTTCTTTCGCTGCAACTGGGCTTACTTCTATCCCCAATTCTTTAAAGACTTCTTCAGCCATATGCATTGCAGCGTTTGCAGCAGGTAAACCTGCATAGAGTGAGCTATGTAAGATCAACTCTTTTAAATCTTCTTTGGTTACACCATTGTTGAAGCAAGCACGTAAATGCATGCGTAGTTCATCTTCACGACCAAGCGCCAATAAAATTGCGATAGTCACTAAACTACGTGTGTGACGTGGTAAGCCTGGACGAGACCACACCTCACCCCATGCGTAACGGCTAATAAAATTTTGAAAATCTTGGTTAAAGTCATTCAAGTTCTGCAAAGACCGACCAACATGCTTTTCACCTAAAACTTCAGTCCGCACTTCAATGCCTTGTTTATAGCGTTCTTCATCATTCATTGTGATAGACCTCCATTAAGTTGCATCGGTATGCGCAACAAGTGATTTAACAAATACAGCAACAGCCGCAGCAGTCGCTGGAATCAGTAATAAACTGAGAATGGCAGTAAACGACCAATCATTACCGAGTAGTACTGCACCAATCCAAGCACCAAATACTGCACCGAAACGTCCAATACCCGTCATCCAAGACACACCCGTTGCACGGCATTGGGTTGGATAGAAACGTGCACTTAAAGCTGGCATTGAAGATTGCGCACCGTTAATCGCGATACCAGCACAAAGCACCAATACAGCAAGTAAAGTTGAATTTCCTAAGCTTTGACCGACAGCAATCGCAAATAGACCTGCGGCAAAGTAGAAAATAGCAATCACTCGGTTCGGGTTGAATTTGTCCATCGCCCAACCAATGAATAATGCACTCACCACACCACCGAACTGGAACAATCCACCGATAAATGCAGCACGCTCCATTGAAGCACCTGTTTCACGCATGAGTGTTGGTAACCAGCTTGTAAGCAAGTAAACAACAACCAATCCCATGAAATAGGTCAACCAAAGCAAAAGTGTTCCTTTCGCATATGGTTTAGAAAACATAATTCCAAAAACATTTTTCTTTTGAGCCGTTTCAGTTTTCTCTTCTGGAACATAAAAAGTGCTTACGTCTTTAACTTGTGTTGGCGCAATATGATTTAAAATTTTGCGTACTTTCTCTGGGTCTTTACCTTTAACAATTAAAAAGCGGTAAGACTCAGGTAAAACGAAAATCACTAAAATCATTAAGATCAGAGGTGACCAGCCACCCAGCAAAAATAGACTGTGCCAACCGTAAGTCGGAATGAGCCAGCTACTAATAAAGCCACCTGTTGCCATACCTAAGTTGTAGCCACAGAACATACATGTCACCAGTAGTGAACGAATGCGTGTTGGACAGTATTCAGAGAATAATGTGGTGGCATTTGGCATAGCGGCACCCAGCCCAATACCTGTCAAAAAGCGTAATACAACAAGGCTATCCAGATTTGTTGCATAGGCAGATGCCAAGGTAAAACCACCAAAAATCAGCATTGAAACGGCCAAAACAATTTTGCGACCAAAACGGTCAGCTGTCGGGCCAGAAACCAAAGCTCCAATAATCATTCCACCAAGTGCAGCACTCATTACTGGGCCTAACTGAGAACGATCAACGCCCCAGTCCTGAGCCAAAGCTGGAGCGATAAAACCCATTGCAGCAGTATCGATCCCATCAGTAAAAATAATTAAGAAACAGATGATTGCGATCATCCATTGATACTTACTGAGTGGAGCATCATTAATCAGTGCTTGAGCATCGATACTTTTGTTTGGTGCAGCGTAATCCTGAGACGCCATATTTGCCTCCTTAAGGCCAATTCCTTTTAAATCACTAAGCTATTAGATTTGCTGAATAAACCTAGTCAATTCCTGAGTAAATCTTTGTGGTTGTTCAATATTAGAAAGATGAGATGCTTCCAGTTTTGCAAGTTGGCTATTGTTGATAGCACGCTGCATAAACTCAGCGTCTGCTACTGTAGTCACCGGATCATATGTCCCTGCAACCAGCAATACCGGAATCTGGATTTGTGCAATTTCATCTCTTAAATCAGCATGTGCTAAAGCACGACATGCATTGGCATAACCTTGTGCTGGTGTGTTTGCGAGACTTTGAATTGTCGTTTGTGCAACCACATTATGTTGATAGTCGAATTTTTCGCTAAACCACCGTGTGTGCGTGGTCTTAACCAATTCAGCTAGTCCATTTTGTTCTACTGATTCAGCACGGCTTAACCAAGCATCAGCCTGCCCAATTTTGGCTGCTGAATTTGCAACAGTAATGCTATGAAAGCGCTCTGGATAATGAATACCTAACCAAAGCCCTGTAATTCCACCCATTGAAATTCCACAAAAATGAGCTTTTTCAACATTTAAGGCATCTAAAATATCAGCAACATCTTCACCTAAATTTTGTAAAGATGATTCAGCGATCACATCACTTTCGCCATGACCACGTGTGTCGTATGTAATGACATTAAAATGACTTTTAAGCTCATCTACTTGTGGCTGCCACATTCCATGATCTGTTCCTAACGAGTTAGATAACACAAGTGCTGGAGCATCTTTTAATCCATCGGTATATACAGCGAGCTGTTTACCTTGTCGATTGGTTATAAGCTGTTTCACTTTATGTCTCCTCCTTGTGCTTCTTGCAGAACAGCATCAATTTGAGCTTGAATGTTGCCCAAATAGTTTTCTGCTTTAAATATTTCCAAAATTTCTGTTTGACTAAAATGTTCTTTTACTTCATCTAACTGACTAACCACCTCAGATAAATGCTGCTTTTGAGCCACGGCTGTTTTACAAGCTGCTTCAACAACATGATGTGCATTTAAACGTCCAATTCTTGGAGCCAGTGCCATCATCACAGCTTCCGCCATAATCAACCCATTGGTACATTCAAGGTTCTGTTGCATATGCTCAACATTAACTTCAAAACCTTGTAAAACTTCACCAGTACGACTTAAAGCTCCAGCACAAAGCTGAAAAATTTCAGGGATTGCTAACCATTCTGCATGCCACGCACCTAAGCTACGCTCATGTTCCTGCACCATACTTTGATAGATGCTAGACATAAGTGCTGGTACGCGATTCGCTGCTGCAAGTACTGAAGCTGCTGCCACTGGATTACGCTTATGAGGCATGGTCGATGAACCACCACGACCTTTTGCAGTTGGCTCAAACAATTCAGCAATTTCTGTTTGCATCATGAGTGACCAATCACGTGCCATCTTGCCTGTATTCCCAACAATCATGCCGAGTACACTTGCGATTTCTACAATACGATCACGCTCACCATGCCACGTACTTGTTGGAACGCTCAAATTCAGCTGTTTAGCAAATGCACTGACCACAAGTGAACCTTGATCTTGCAAAGAAGCTAATGAACCCACAGCACCACCTAACTGAGCAGTAAGTACACGTGGTTTGATTGCTTGTATACGGTCCAAATCACGTTTAAATGCAGAAGCCCAACGTGCAAGCTTATGTCCTAAAGTAATTGGCAAAGCTTGCTGTAACCATGTACGCCCAATCATGACCTGATGGCGATATTGCTTAGCTTGTTGTAATGCAGTGGTATAGCACTGTTGAAGTTGTGCTTCCACAATGTTTAACGCATCGCGGCATTGCAAAATACATGCTGTGTCTAAAATATCTTGACTCGTTGCTCCCCAATGCACATAGCGTGAAGCATCTTCATCGACATCTTTAACAATTGCCGTAAGTTGTTTCACAAATGGAATTGCGATATTTCCAGCTAAGCCAGTTGCCACTGCTAAAGCTGGAAAGTCAAACTTTTCTAGTGCTTGTTTAGCCACTTGTGCAATTGTATGAGCAGCATTTTGAGGAATCACGCCAACTTGTGCCTGTGCTTGAGCTAGCGCAACTTCAACCTGAATCATATATGCGATTAAAGATGAGTCACTAAAGATGTCAGTGACGTCTTTTTGATAAAACAAGCTGGCATATAACTGGCTCATGATTAAACTCTCTCAATAATGAGTGCAATACCTTGGCCTACACCAATACACATTGAACATAAGGCATAACGACCGCCTGTTTGCTCAAGCTGGTTTAAGGCTGTAGTCACTAGGCGTGCACCTGACGCACCAAGTGGATGACCCAAAGCAATTGCACCACCGTTTGGATTGACCTTGTTGCTATCATCAGGTAAGCCTAAATCACGGGTCACTGCTAAAGCCTGTGCAGCAAAAGCTTCATTGAGCTCAATCACATCCATCTGATCTAAAGTCAGGTTGGCTTGTTTAAGAAGCTTTTTGATTGCTGGCGCCGGAGCAAAACCCATAATGCGTGGTTCTACACCCACCGCTGTTGAAGCAATGATCTTGGCACGTGGTTTTAGGTTATAAGTTTGAACTGCCTCATCAGAAGCAATAAGCAATGCGGCTGCACCATCGTTAATGCCTGAAGCATTACCCGCAGTGACAGTGCCATCAGCTTTTACAACTGGTTTAAGCTTGCTTAAACCTTCAAGGGTTGAAGCACGTGGTTGTTCATCGGTATCAATCACAACAGCATCACCTTTACGCTGAGGGATTTCAACTGCCACGATTTCTTTAGAAAAAAAGCCTTTGGCTTGCGCGCTTGCGGTGCGTTGTTGGCTCGCCAAGGCAAACTGGTCCTGATCTGCACGATTCACGTTGAACTTTTCAGCCACGTTTTCGGCAGTCTGGGGCATGGTGTCTACACCATACAATTCTTTAAGTTTTGGGTTAATAAAACGCCAGCCCATGGTGGTGTCTTCAATCTTCTGGCTACGGCCAAAAGCACTGTCTGACTTACCCATCACATAAGGTGCACGGCTCATGCTTTCCACGCCACCTGCAATCACCAAGTTTGCTTCACCTGCTTTAATAGCACGGGCAGCAATGGCAATCGCATCGAGTGATGAACCACACAAACGGTTAATAGTGGTTGCTGGAACCTGATACGGTAAACCAGCCAGAAGTGCTGACATACGGCCCACATTACGGTTGTCTTCACCGGCTTGGTTGGCGCAGCCATAGATCACATCATCGACCTGTTCCCAATCTACATTCGGGTTGCGCTGCATGAGGGCTTTAATCGGTACAGCACCAAGGTCATCGGCACGAACAGGAGCAAGGCCACCGGCATAACGACCGAATGGAGTACGGATGGCATCGATGATATAAGCGTTTTTTAATGTCATTTCCTACTTCCTTACCCTTGTGTCGCATCAATCAAAGTTGCACCTGTCAAAGCTTGCAACTCATCAAAGCTAAGACCTTCCACTTTCTCAATCACTTTTAAACCATCTTTGGTCACATCAATCACGCAAAGATCGGTGTAAATACGGTCCACGCAGTGTTTGCCCGTAACCGGATAGCTCAGCTCAGCCACAATCTTCGGC